>JBQDHL010000001.1:0-9900 GCA_052093725.1 Jeotgalicoccus sp.
TCCCCCTAAAGTAGTTTACTTTTTTAAGTGTCTACTTTAGGGGGAGCATATCAAACGACTCGAGGATTGGGGTTTTACTTACATAAATTTAAGAGTGGAAAACTTCTTCTGCGAGATTGATTGCGTTGAAGAGTGCGCTCGCTTTGTTAATTGTTTCCTGGTATTCGTTGTCCGGTGTAGAATCGGCAACGACACCTGCACCTGCCTGAACACTGACAGTGTTGCCTTCTAAAATCATCGTTCGTATCGTGATGCATGAATCCATATTGCCGTCGAAACCGTAATATAGAATACATCCGCCGTACAAACCGCGGTTGTCGGGCTCAAGCTCGCGGATAATTTCCATGGCGCGTGTTTTTGGTGCACCGGTAAGTGTGCCTGCCGGGAACGAATTGAAAAATGCTTCAATAGGTGAAACATCTTCGCGAAGTGTTCCGTTGACAACACTAATAATGTGCATTACTTCTGCGAATCTGCCAATTGTCATATAACGACTGACTTCGACGCTATCAGGTACGGATACTGTACGAAACTCATCGAGAGCGAGTTCGACAAGCATTTTATGCTCGGCAACTTCTTTTTCATCATTGAGCAGCTCTTCCGCTATGGCTTCGTCTTCTTCCAGTGTGCTGCCGCGTCTTCTCGTGCCGGCAATCGGATGAATTTCAAGTCTGTTATCTTTAACCTGCAGCTGCCGTTCGGGAGAACTCCCGATCAGCTTCGCTCCTGAAAAATTCAAATAGAACATATAAGGTGACGGATTAACATTTCTTAAAATCCGGTACAACTCAAATCCGGAACACTGAGTCACCGTATCAAAACGCTGGGAAATTACAGTCTGTTCTATTTCACCGCGGCTGATATGGTTTTTTATCACATCGACATCGCGTTTGAAATCAGCCTCTTTGTAGTTGCTTGTGAACGTCAGCTGGGGGTTTTCAGCTTGTCTTCTGGAAAGCATTAAGTCTTCAAGCTGAATATTGCTCTGCAGCTGCTTTTTCAAAGAATGAATTCGTGTTTTCAAAGTGTTATATGTATCTTTAACACTTTCAAAGCGTTCGGGATTTTCAAATGAGATGATGGAAGTCTGCTGCTTACGGTGGTCGTAGGCAATCAGCGTGCGTGTAAAGACGAAATGATAATTTTCTTTCTTATTATCGTCGCGCGGCTCGATGCCGGCAAGGTCCTGTACAGCTTCGTAATTTATATAGCCGACAGCTCCGCCTTTAAATGGCAGGTCAATGCCGTCAGTGTATGCGTCGACATAGTCTTGTGCATAATCAAGCGCTTCTTTCAGCGTGCTGAATGTAAATATTTTATCGGTGTCGAGATCAGTCATAACAAATCCGTCACGGGCTTCACTTATATCGATAAAAGGATCCAGGCCGATAAATGAATAATTCGACCATTCTGATGCAGGGTCCTGACTTTCTAAAATGTAAAGCGCGTCGTCCTTTAATGCATTGAACATATGTACCGGCGTCAATACATCGGTGTAAAAACTTTCAATCAGCGGCAAAGTCTTGTGTGACCCGGCGCTTTTGGAAAAATCGTTAAATGACTGCATAGAATCTCCTTCTCTTTTTTTTAAGAATATGAATACATATTAGAGAAGCTCGGGCAGTTTTGCAACTGTACTGATAGAATACTCTGAAAATATTTTGTGAAGGAACGAACAATATTTGATATTATCATTAATATCACAGGCTTCTGCCTTTAAATCATCTGAAATAAATAATACAATAGTAATATATAACTATAATAAGGGGAGAATATACACGGATGGCAAAAGCAAAAGTATCATTTGAATGTATGGCGTGCGGTCATGAATCGCCGAAGTGGATGGGGAAATGTCCAAACTGCGGCGCGTGGAACCAGCTTGAAGAGAAAATTGTACATAAAGAAGCTGCGCCGGGACGTGGGACTCTGGGGAAGACACCCGCTGATGACCGCCCCCGCGCGACGAAGCTGACGATAGTTAAAAATAGTGATACACCACGTACGACAACGCGTTCGGGAGAGTTTGACCGCGTACTCGGCGGTGGTATCGTTAACGGCTCGCTTATTTTGATTGGCGGAGACCCGGGTATCGGGAAGTCGACGATTTTACTGCAGACTGCATTAATTTTAGCGGAAAATCATAAAGTGCTTTACGTTTCCGGTGAGGAGTCGCTTGAACAGATTAAAATGCGTGCAGACCGTATTACGGATAATCCGTCGGAACTGACTGTATTTTGTGAAACGAACTTATTATATATTCACGAAGAAATTAAAAGGTCGAAGCCGGACTTTTTAGTTATTGACTCCATCCAGACGGTATTCCATCCGGATGTCACGAGTGCACCTGGGAGTGTCGCTCAAGTAAGAGAGAGCACTCAATCTATTATGAATATCGCAAAAGGTAATAATATTGCGACGTTTATCGTCGGTCACGTAACTAAGGACGGTCAGATTGCAGGTCCGAGGCTGCTCGAGCATATGGTGGACACTGTGCTTTACTTCGAAGGAGACCAGCATCATTCGTACCGTATTTTACGGGCTGTAAAAAACCGTTTCGGTTCAACAAATGAAATGGGTATTTTCGAGATGAAAGCAAAAGGTCTGGAAGAAGTATTGAATCCTTCAGAAATATTCCTCGAGGAACGTTCGAAAAATGCACCGGGCTCGGCAATCGTTGCGACGATGGAAGGTACGAGGGCGATGCTTGTTGAAGTTCAGTCACTTGTTACGCCGACGCATTTTCATAACCCGAGACGTATGGCGACCGGGGTGGATACTAACCGGCTGTCGCTCTTAATGGCAGTGTTGGAAAAATCGGAAGGAATGCTGATGCAGCAGCACGATGCTTATATTAAAGTAGCCGGCGGAGTGAAGCTCGATGAACCGGCTGTCGACTTAAGCGTTATTATCAGTATTGCATCGAGTTTTCAAAATATCGCGGTACACGGTGACGACTGTTTCATTGGTGAGGTTGGACTAACCGGCGAAATAAGACGCGTTACTAAAATAGAACAGCGCCTGCAGGAAGCAGCGAAGCTCGGCTTTAAGCGAGCAATTGTACCTGCATCCAACTTAAGCGGTGTAGATGTACCGGAAGGTATCGAAGCGATCGGCGTGAAAACATTGAAACAGGCAATTAGACACGCACAGCATAAAAGTTAAAAAGGAGGGATACTATGCTCAAGTATTTACTGTATGTTGTTTACATACTGATTGGGATTTCAATAGGAGTCTGGCTGTTTCCGGAACTTCAGCTTATTCTGCCATTCGAAGTGCCAAGAATATTTAACAACATACTGATCAGCGGAACGCTCGGTGTTCTGTTATTTTTCTTATTATTCGGCTGGACGCTGTCGCACGCACACAATTTTCTGAAGAAAAGTGAAGGCTATCTGCTTTCGAGAAGTTTGATCGAGATTGTTTTTGCCACACTTGGAATGATGCTGGGACTCGTAATCGCTGTCTTAATATCTCTTTTAATCAATACACTGGACATTCCATTAATAAGTGAAATCGTACCGATTATTTTTGCGGTAGTACTCGGTTATTTAGGTTTTATAATCGGCCTGCGCAAATTCAGCGAAGTGCTGGATTTCTTCCCGAAAACTTCGGGAAAAGCTAAAGTTGAAGGCAGTCATATGGCGTTGAAGAAGTTTATCGACACGAGTGTGATTATCGATGGACGGATTATTGATGTTGTGGAAACAGGCTTTTTAGAAGGTGAAATTATCATCCCGCAATTTGTGTTGGATGAACTGCAGCTGATTGCAGATGCCACAGACCCGGTCAAACGGGAAAAAGGTCAGCGCGGTCTGGATATGCTGAACGCATTACAGGCGAAAACTCCGAATGTCCGCATTGAACCGGTAACTTATGAAAAACTCGATGTGGATCAGCAGCTGATTGATATTGCGAGAAAAGAAAAAGGTGCAATACTAACGACGGATTATAATTTAAATAAAATATGCCAGCTCCATGATATTCCTGTGCTTAATGTTAACGAGTTAAGCGGAGCAATTAAAACGGTCGTCGTTCAGGGAGATGTATTTGAACTGTTTGTTTCAAAAACAGGGAAAGAAGAAAATCAGGGTGTCGGATATCTTGAAGACGGCACAATGGTTGTAGTGGAAAATGGAGAAAACTTAATTAATCAAATGGCGCCTGTCATTGTGACGAGCGTGCTGCAGACTAATTCAGGACGAATTGTCTTCGCAAAACTGGAGAAAAACAAATGAAATATACAGTAATTATTCCGGCTGCGGGACTCGGTTCCCGCTTGGGACTTGGATATAATAAAGTACTGCTCGAAATTGATGGAGAGCCGGTCATTAAAAGAACGGTCAGACAATTTGAAAATGACCCGGACTGTGAATCGATTCATCTAGCAGTGAGAGCGGAAGAAACAGATGTTATGCAGGAACTTTTTCGCGAATCAATAAAGATAGCGGGTATTCATATCGGCGGTGCTGAGCGACAGGATAGTATATATAATGCACTCGTCAATGTCAGTAATACGGAATACGTATTTGTGCATGACGGAGCAAGACCATTTGTGACGGCCGATGTACTTTCAAGGCTGAAAGCTAAAGTTGCTGAGACCGGTGCGGTTATCTGCGGTGTGAAAACTAAAGATACGCTGAAGCGGGTTATTGACGGTAAAGTAAAAGAAACACTCGTCCGGGATGAAATCGTCGCGGTGCATACGCCGCAGGCATTTAAGTACGACATTCTGAAACGGGCATATGAGCATTCAAAAGAGCATAAACTGGAAGTGACGGATGACTCGATGATGGTTGAAGCGATAGGTAAAGAAGTCTATTTAGTCGCATCGACTTATGATAATATTAAAATAACGACAAGCGAAGATCTGCAGCTTGCGCATATGATTCTTAAAGGAAAGTAGTGAGATGATGAGGATCGGTCACGGTTATGATGTGCATGCATTCGACGCATCACGTCCGCTGATTTTAGGCGGACTGGAAATCCCCCACGACTTTGGATTAAAAGGGCATTCCGATGCGGATGTGCTGCTGCATACAATTACGGATTCAATACTGGGTGCACTGGCACTTGGTGATATCGGGAAGTTTTTCCCAGACACAGATGAAAAATTTAAAGATGCAGATTCACGTGTGCTGCTGAGTGAAGTAGTCTCGATGATGCATGCAAAAGGTTACGAGATCGGTAATATCGACGCTGTTGTTATTGCTGAAAGACCTAAATTAAGAGGATATATTGACGCTATGCGCGAGAATGTAGCGACGCTTTTGAAGACGGATATATCAAATGTTAATATTAAAGCAACAACATCGGAAAAATTAGGATTTACAGGCAGAGAAGAAGGCATCGCGAGTGAAGCGGTTGTTCTGCTTAACAAACTGGAGGCAAAATAATGAGTAAAGTAAGAGTGAGATATGCACCAAGTCCAACTGGATTCCTGCACATAGGAAACGCACGCGCAGCATTGTTTAACTATTTATTCGCACGTCATCACGGCGGGGATTTCATTATCCGCATTGAGGATACTGATCAATCGAGACACGTAGAAGAAGGCGAAGATTCTCAGCTGAACTACTTGAAGTGGCTCGGTATCGAATGGGATGAAAGTGTTGATGTTGGAGGGAACTATGGCCCTTACCGCCAGTCTGAACGCGGAGAAATCTACGCACCGTATATTCAAAAATTACTGGATAACAACTCAGCATACCGCTGCTATATGACATCTGAAGAACTTGAAGCTGAAAGAGAGAATCAGCTGAAAAACGGTCAGACACCGATGTACGGCGGGAAACATGCAAACTTAACAGCTGAACAGGAAGAACAGTTCAAAGCTGAAGGCAGAGAGCCTGCAATTCGTATCCGTGTACCGAAAAATAAAACATATACGTTCAACGATATGGTTAAAGGCGATGTATCGTTTGAATCCAATGGTTTCGGTGACTGGGTTATCGTTAAAAAAGACGGTGTGCCGACATACAACTTCGCTGTAGTTATCGACGATCATGAAATGGAAATCACTCATGTACTTCGCGGTGATGACCACATTTCAAACACACCGAAACAGATGATGGTGTATGAACTTTTAGACTTGCCGTTGCCTGAATTCGGCCACACGGCTTTAATCGTTAATGCTGAGAAGAAAAAATTATCGAAACGCGATGCTTCAATTATTCAGTTTATCGAACAGTATGAAGCATTAGGCTATCTGCCGGATGCGATGTTTAACTTTATCGCGCTATTAGGCTGGTCTCCTGAAGGTGAAGAAGAAATCTTCACTAAAGAAGAACTGATTGCAAACTTCGATGAGAATAGATTATCGAAAGCTTCTGCATTTTTCGATAACCAGAAATTAATGTGGATAAACAACCAGTACATGAAACAGAAAAACTCTGAAGAGATTTTTGATATGGCACTGCCGTTCCTGCAGGAAGCGGGCAAGGTTGCTAAAGATCCGGATGAGACTGAACTGGACTGGGCGCGTAAACTGGTAGAATTGTATCAGCCGCAGATGAGCTACGCTGCAGAAATTACTGAACTCTCAGAGCAGTTCTTTAAGGATCACGTGGAGTTCGACTCCGAGGCGGAAGAAGTGCTGGAACAAGAGCATATTTCTGAACTGATGACTGCACTTCATGAACACTTTACAGTGCTTGAAGACTTTTCTCCTGAAGGAATTAAAGCTGAAATTAAAGCAGTTCAAAAAGCGACTGGTATTAAAGGTAAGAAATTATTCATGCCAATCCGTGTAGCAGTAACAGGCGAAACAAAAGGACCTGAACTGCCGGATTCAATTTCATTAATCGGTAAAGAGACAGTTCTTGAACGTATTAAGCGTCTAATCTAGGCTGAACTATTGAAATAAGGGTCAGTGTACCGTATGATATAAGTGTTAAAAGTTAAGTATATAAACTGCTGGACACAAAGAGATTATCCGCCTGCTGAGAAGGATAACGAGGCGTTTGTAGAATTGCGCTTTTAATATGGAATGAACTGTATATTAAAAGTGATAAAGCAGAGTGGAACCGTGCGTAAGCGCCTCTGTCCGATTACCGGGCAGAGGCGTATTTTTATGATTTTAGGAGGACGAAGATGTTTCAGAGAGTGAAAGAAGATTTAGATATGGTACGGGCACTCGATCCGGCAGCGAAAAACCGATTCGAAGCATTTTTTACGTATTCAGGTGTTCACGCAGTGTGGACGCATTTGATTGCACACTGGTTTTACAGAAAGAATCTTAAAGTGATTGCACGTGCAATCTCACAGGTGAGCCGCTTCATGACCGGTGTTGAAATACATCCCGGCGCAAATATCGGCAGACGGCTGTTTATCGACCATGGTATGGGTGTAGTAATCGGAGAGACGTGCAACATCGGCAATGACGTGACGATATATCAGGGGGTAACACTTGGCGGAACGGGTAAAGAAGACCATAAGCGTCACCCTGATATTGATAATAATGTACTGATTGCGGCCGGTGCCAAAGTGCTTGGAAACATCCGTGTCGGGGAGTCCTCGAATGTCGGTGCCAATTCTGTTGTGCTGAAAAATGTGCCGCCCCATTCAACAGTGGTCGGTATTCCCGGTCATATTGTGAAACAGAACGGGCAGCGCGTCAGAAAACATAATAACTTTGATCACCGTGAACTTCCGGATCCATTATTTGAGAAATTGCTGGAACTTGAAAAAGATATTAATAACTTCAGAAGAGAAGTTGGGAATGAGGTAAAAGATGGTTCGCATATATAATACAATCACTAGAAAAAAAGAAGAATTTAAGCCGCTTGAAGAAGGTAAAGTAAGTATGTACGTCTGTGGTCCGACAGTATATAACTATATTCATATCGGAAACGCACGTCCTGCGATTGCTTTTGATACAGTGCGTCGTTATTTGGAATATAAAGGCTATGAAGTGAAGTACGTATCGAACTTTACAGATGTCGACGATAAACTGATTAAAGCATCGAAAGAACTAGGCGAAACAGTACCGGAAATTGCCGAGCGTTTTATCGAAGCATTCTTCGAAGACACAGGTGCGCTCAATGTTAAAAAAGCAGATGTGCATCCGAGAGTTATGGATCATATGCCAGACATCGTTGAATTCATTAAAGTTCTTATCGATAAAGGCCATGCCTATGAATCGGCAGGCGATGTGTACTTTAAGACACGTTCATTTGACGGCTACGGTAAACTATCACAGCAGTCAGTGGATGATTTGAAAGTCGGTGCCCGCATCGATGCGGGTGAGAAGAAACAGGACCCGCTTGACTTCGCTTTATGGAAACAGGCAAAAGACGGAGAAATCAGCTGGGACTCTCCTTGGGGAACGGGCCGTCCGGGCTGGCATATCGAGTGCAGCGTAATGGCGCGTGAACACCTGGGTAATACGATTGATATTCATGCAGGCGGACAGGACTTAACATTCCCGCACCATGAGAATGAAATCGCGCAGAGTGAGTGTATGACGGATGAAACATTCGCAAACTACTGGATGCATAACGGCTATATTAATATCGACAATACCAAAATGTCGAAATCGCTCGGCAACTTTATTTTAGTGCACGATATTATTAAAGAAGTCGAACCGAATGTACTCCGCTATTTTATGGTCAGTGTTCATTACCGCAATCCGATTAACTATAACCGTGAACTTGTCGATGCAGCGCGTAACGGTCTGATGCGCATTCAGGACAGCTATCACCAGGCACAAGAACGACTGGACAAAACAGTAGGTACAGAAGCTGATGACAAGGTCCTTAGTGCAATCGATGAAAACCTTAAGCAGTTTGAAGCGTTTATGGACGATGATTTCAATACGGCAAATGCTATTTCAGCATGGCATGAACTGACAGGTGAACTGAACAAGTACCTGCGTCAGCCGTCGACAGCTAAAGAAGTGCTGCAGAAATTTATAGAAACGTTTAAGACATACTCGGAAATTCTCGGTGTGAGTCTGGATAGAAAAGAACTGCTGCTGGACGAAGAAATTGAAGCTCTGATTGAAGAACGTGAAGCGGCGCGTAAAAATAAGGATTTTGCCCGTTCGGATGAAATTCGCGACAGCTTAAAAGCAGAAGGTATCGTTTTAGAAGATACTAAAGATGGTGTGAGGTTTAAACGTGGATAATTTTAAACTTGATACAGTACCATCCCTGTCGCTCGCATTTTTAGGAGATGCGGTTTATGCCGTGCATGTCCGCGAGCATTTAATAAGAAACAAACCCTATTTAAAACCTGATGCGCTGCACAGAGAAGCAAATAAGCTTGTCAGTGCACGTGCACAGGCAGAAGCGCTGCACTTTCTCCGGAAGTCGGAAATACTGACGGAAGAAGAATGGGATATCGCTAAAAAAGCACGTAATAAATCAAGTGCAACGCGTGCGAAAAATGCTTCAATTAAAGAGTACCGGGATGCATCGGGTCTGGAAGCGCTCGTCGGGCATCTCGCATTAACGGATAATGAAAAACGGATTGCAGAGTTGATGGCTCAAATTATTAAGAACGGGAGTGAAGCATAATGGAGAGTTCAGTTATAGCAGGCCGCCACGCGGTGAAAGAACTGCTGCGTTCGGGCAGTGATATTAATAAAATTTATATGCAGGATACTGTAAACAAAAGTCAGTTGAAAGAAATCTTGGATTTAGCGAAAGAAAAACGCGTTGTCGTGTCAGCGGTGCCGAAAAGTAAGCTGGATGGTATGACGGATGAACGCCACCAGGGTATCGCAGCAATGGTCAGTGCACATGAATATATGCCGCTTGAAGAGCTGCTTGAAAATATTAAGGATAAAGATGCCAATGTTATTATCCTGGATGGTCTGGAAGACCCGCATAACCTCGGTTCTATTTTAAGGACGTGTGATGCAGTCGGATTCGATGCAGTCATTATTCCAAAACGCCGTTC
>JBQDHL010000001.1:9910-57884 GCA_052093725.1 Jeotgalicoccus sp.
TGACGGATACAGTCGCTAAAACATCTACCGGTGCTATAGAATATGTACCGGTTGTTAGAGTGACGAACATTAACCAGACAATCGATAAGCTGAAGGATCACAACTTCTGGGTTATCGGCAGCGACGGTTCCGGTACGCTTGATTACCGCGAGATGAACGCGAAATCAGGCAGCACTGCTCTCGTTGTCGGCAGTGAAGGCGAAGGTATCAGCAAAAAGACATTGGAAAAATGCGACTTCATGGTTAAAATTCCAATGGCAGGTGAAATTACGAGTTTGAATGCTTCGGTTTCAGCAGCGCTGCTGATGTACGAAGTGTATCGCCAGCAGAATCCGCTTGGACGTGAGTGATTATGCGTAAAAAAAGACGTTTGCTCGTTGTCGACGGCTACAATTTAATCGGCGCGAACTCAAGATTATTCGCAGAGTCTAAAATTTCACTCCAGCTCGCAAGGGAAGAAGTACTGAAAAGACTGAGTGAGTACCAGTCGCTTCAAAGCTATGAAATTATCTGCGTGTTTGATGCGTATGAAGTGAAAAGCCAGGAAGCAGTTATCGATTATTACGGCATCACAGTGATTTATACGAAAGAGAAAGAGACGGCGGACGAATATATAGAACGTTTTGTTTACGATAATTACCACCCGCATCTGTGCGACATCAGTGTCGTTACGAGTGACCTGACAGAACAGAATGCGATATTTGCATACGGTGCCTACCGGATTCCTTCGCGGGAGATGTGGATGGATCTGGCAGATGCCGATAAAAATATCAGTGCTCATATTGAGACGATAAATGAAAAACTGCCGAGGACAAAACTGGATATCAGTGAAGAAGTGCTCGCAAAAATGGAAAAACTGAGACGCGGTGAAAACTGACGCCTTGAACACCCGCTTGTAACCTCATATATTAGAAGCAATATAACAAGGGGATGAGCGGATGTATTCAGTAAAATCATTTTACATTTATGTTAGCGAGCGGCCGGATGATTACGGAAACGATGAAGCGAAACTGGATGCTTGTGCACTGCAGGTGAAAGATGGAAATTTTGCGAAATTTGATGAGATTGACCGGGAACTCCGGCCGATTGTCAGAAGAATGACATTCAAATACGATATGAACGAATACGACCGTGAAGATTTAGTCCAGGAAATGCTTTTAAATGCATTGATCTTATGCTTGAGATTTGATTATTCAAAAGGACATTATGGACGTTATGCACTTCGTTCGATCAGACTGAAAATGTACAGTTATATTAATAATTTCAGCGCCTCCCGTCAGATTGAGATCTGTCCGGAAGAGATTTATATGCTGGAGCCGAGTCATGCGCTGACGCACATTATATTAAAAGAAGTGCAGGAAGAGTATGTCGGGGCAGTCGGCAATTTATCGAATTTTGAAAAGCGGGTCTTAAAATTATTTATGAACGACTGCACTTTTGACGAGATAGGGAGTATCTTTAATAAGGAATCAGAGGCGATAATTAATACGCTTTACAGGATTAAATTCAAGTTCAGCTCGGTTGAAGATTTACACGCTGTTATTGACAATGACGGCTTAAACCGATATAGTATACTAGAATTGAAATGAGGATTTTAAGATGAAAATTGCTCTTATATGCAGTGACTGCGGCTCGCGTAATTATTCATTGAACAAGCCGGTTCACAACGAAAGACTCGTCAGAAAAAAACATTGTCCAAAATGCAATAAGCATACAACGCATAAAAGTTCTATATAGTTCAGGGGGAACGGTTGATGAATAATAATAAAAACTTCTTCCAAAATGTAGTTAGCGAGATGAAGAAAGTCAGCTGGCCAACAGGACAGGAAGTAGTCCGCTATACGACGACAGTAGTACTTACTGTAGTATTTTTCTTAGCATTTTTCTACGTGTTGGATATTGGTATTACAGCATTAATTGATTTTATGTAAATTTAAAGGAGCGGTAAAATGTCTCTAGACAAGCATTGGTATGCAGTACATACCTATTCAGGCTATGAAAACAAAGTAAAGGCAAACTTAGAGGCGCGCCTAGAGTCGATGAATATGCAGGATTTAATTTTCCGCGTAGTCATCCCTGAAGAAGAAGAAACAACGATTAAAGACGGGAAAAAGAAAACGGCAATGAAGAAAACATTTCCGGGATATGTACTCGTTGAATTAGTAATGACAGATGAATCATGGTACGTTGTCCGCAACACGCCGGGTGTTACAGGGTTTGTCGGCTCACAGGGAGCGGGCAGCAAGCCGAACCCGCTGCTGCCGGATGAAGTTAAATTTATCCTGCGCCAGATGGGTATGTCAGAAAAAATTGTTGATGTTGAAGTCGCTGTCGGCGAATCAATCAATATTATCGCAGGTCCATTCAATAACCAGAGCGGTGTAATTGAATCAATCGATGAGGAACGTTACAAGCTTACGGTACTCGTTGAGATGTTCGGTCGCGAAACGCCGGTCGAAGTTGAATTCGACCAAATCGAAAAACTTTAATTCTTTTATTGAAAAATGTAACTAATATGTGCTATACTTTCATGGTCGCAAATTTGCGGCCATCTTTATTTATGTATACAGATGAAGAGTGGGAGGATGAAATCTAATCATCCTGTGACCACATCACGATTATGAGGAGGTGCAACATCGTGGCTAAAAAAGTTATTAATGTTGTGAAATTGCAGATTCCTGCAGGCAAGGCGAACCCGGCACCACCGGTAGGTCCAGCACTAGGTCAAGCAGGCGTAAACATCATGGGATTCTGTAAAGAATTCAACGCACGTACACAAGAGCAGGCAGGTCTAATTATTCCTGTTGAGATCTCTGTATTTGAAGATCGCTCATTCACTTTTATTACAAAAACTCCACCAGCAGCTGTTCTTCTTAAGAAAGCGGCTAACACTGAGAAGGGTTCTGGCGAACCTAACAAAAACAAGGTGGCAACTGTTACAGCGGCACAAGTTCGTGAAATCGCTGAAACAAAAATGGAAGATTTAAATGCAGCATCAGTAGACGCAGCAGTAAGAATGGTAGAAGGTACAGCTAGAAGCATGGGCTTCTCTGTCGAAAAATAAATTAAGTATTAATACGGTCGTGGGAGGATTAACCCCGCTATAACCACAAGGAGGAATATATATGGCTAAGAGAGGTAAAAAGTATCAAGCTGCTCTAGAAAAGTTTGATCATAACTCTACATTCTCAATTGAAGAAGCAATTAAACTTGCTAAAGAAACGCATGTTGCCAACTTTGATGCTTCAGTTGAAGTAGCATTCCGTCTAGGTATTGATACGCGTAAAAATGATCAGCAGATCCGTGGAGCATTAGTATTGCCACATGGTACTGGTAAGTCACAACGTGTATTAGTATTTGCTAAAGGCGAAAAAGCTAAAGAAGCAGAAGCAGCTGGCGCAGATTTCGTAGGCGAAGCAGAACTAGCACAAAAAATTAGTGGTGGATGGTTTGATTTCGATGTAATCGTTGCAACACCGGACATGATGGGCGAAGTTGGTAAATTAGGACGCGTACTTGGACCTAAAGGACTAATGCCAAACCCTAAAACTGGTACAGTAACGATGGACGTAACGAAAGCAGTTAAAGAAATCAAAGCTGGTAAAGTTGAATACCGCGCTGAAAAAGCTGGTATTATTCATGTTGGAATCGGTAAAGTTTCATTTACTGAAGAACAGCTTGTAGAAAACTTTAAAGCAATTCACGATGCGCTTGAAAAAGCTAAACCTGCATCATCTAAAGGTGTTTACTTCAAATCAGTTACAGTATCAAGCACGATGGGTCCTGGAATCACGGTTGATCCAAGCGTAGTAAGAACTGTATAAAACAAAATAAATATTGACAAGTGTAGATATATCAGTTATATTTACACTTGTAAATTTAAAGATTACCTAAGACAGCAGGAGCTGATTATATCAGCTTAATAACTATCCTGCCGAGGCAAATAAAAATGACTTGAATGATATTCTTATAAATTCAAGCACTTTTTGCCGCTGGTAAAAGGTGCTTTTTTATTTGCACCAAAAAATTAATGGAGGTGTAACTACATGTCAAACGTGATTGAACAAAAACAACAGCACGTTGAAGTGATTTCGGAACAGCTTAAAAACTCTGTATCTACTGTATTGGTAGACTACCGTGGTTTAAAAGTTTCTGAAGTAACTGAACTACGTAAGCAATTACGTGATGCTGGAATTGAATTCAAAGTTTACAAAAACACGATGGTTCGCCGTGCTGCGGAATCACAAGGCTTATCTGAGCTTAACGAATTCCTAGCTGGTCCAAGTGCAATCGCATTTTCTAACGAAGATGTTATCGCGCCTGCTAAAATCATCCACGAATTCTCTAAAAAACACGAAGCTTTAGAAATTAAAGCGGGCGTTATCGAAGGTAGTTTCGTACCGGCAGAAGATGTTAAAGCAATTGCATCTCTACCATCAAGAGACGGGTTACTTTCTATGCTGTTATCAGTATTACAAGCACCAGTACGCAACTTCGCTTATGCGGTTAAAGCTATCGGTGAAGAAAAAGAACAAGAAAACGGCGAAGCTTAAATTTTAAGTACGCTTAAAAACAACTAAAAAAATGGAGGAATATTATTATGGCTAACAATGAACAAATCATTGAAAGTATTAAAGAAATGTCAGTTTTAGAGTTAAACGACTTAGTAAAAGCGATTGAAGAAGAATTTGGCGTAACAGCTGCTGCTCCTGTAGCTGCTGCAGGTGGCGGAGAAGCTGCTGCTGCTGAAGAACAAACTGAATTTGATGTAGAACTTACATCTGCAGGTTCATCTAAGATTAAAGTAATCAAAGTAGTTCGCGAAGCTACTGGTCTTGGTCTTAAAGATGCTAAAGGTTTAGTTGACGACGCTCCTAAAGTTGTTAAAGAAGGTCTTTCTAAAGAAGACGCTGAAGCACTTAAAGCTCAACTTGAAGAAGTTGGCGCTGGCGTAGAAATTAAGTAGTCTAAATAATTTTGACACAAAAAGTTCCCGTAAACATAAGTTTATTGGGGACTTTTTTAGTTACTTTTACCGATTGGGGGAGATTTCATGTCTCACTATTTCACTACAGATAATACACCGCATGAATTCAGCGAAATAAAGTTCAGTTTCAACGATCATGTTTACCGTTTTAAGACAGATCGCGGCGTATTTTCCAGAAATCAGATCGATTACGGTACAGAGGTATTAATCAGAACTGTGCTTGCGGAATTTAAAGGTGCCGGTAAGTTTATAGATATGGGCTCAGGATATGGTCCGATTGGTACCGTACTTGGAAGAGAACTTGGATTAAGCCCGATAATGGTCGAAGTTAATGATGATGCCGTGCAATTGTCAATTGAAAATACACGCCGGGAAAAAGTGAATGCCGACGTGCTCGACCGGGATAGTTATAATGATATGCCGTTCAATGTGCCGCTTTATGTTACGAATCCGCCGTTCAGAGCGGGAAAAGATACAGTTCTCGATATGCTGAATGATGGTTTCAAACGCCTTGAAAAAGAGGGTGAATTTTATATGGTTGTGCAGAAAAAACAGGGCATGGCGTCTTATAAAAAACATTTGAAATCACTGTTTGGAAATGTTGAAATTGCATCAAAAGATAAAGGGTATTACATCTTAAAAAGCACTAAATAAAAGAAATTATATATTTGACTTGACAAATTGTATATGTTATTCTTGTAGAATGTTAAATTAATATCAATAAGTATGTACTTTTCTGTGCAGCTGTTGAATGGCGCATTTTAAACGAGTGTCCAGTTTAATAGGAAATGGAGTTGAATACGATTCCGTTTTCTTTTTGTCTTTTGAACTGTTCCGCACTTAAATGCCCGTTATAGTTTACGCAAATATTATTAGGGGTGAATCTGTCGATGAGTCAATTGATTCAGTATGGAAGACATGCACAACGTAGAAGTTATGCGCGTATCGAAGAGAAGTTAGAATTACCTAACTTGATTGAGATTCAGACGGACTCGTACGAGTGGTTTTTAGAAACCGGTCTAATCGAAATGTTTAAAGATATTTCTCCAGTAGAAGATTTTACAGGGAATATGTCTTTAGAGTTTGTCGATTACAAGCTCGGCGAGTCGAAGTATAACGAGGAAGAAGCGAAAGATCACGACTCAACTTACTCAGCACCGCTGAGAGTGAAAGTCCGCTTAGTCATCAAAGAAACCGGCGAAGTTAAAGAGCAGGACGTATTTATGGGAGATTTCCCATTGATGACCGATACAGGTACTTTTATTATTAATGGCGCAGAACGTGTAATCGTTTCGCAATTAGTAAGAAGCCCATCTGTATATTTCTCTGAGAAGTTCGACAAGAATGGTAAATTGAACTTCGGAGCAACAGTCATCCCTAACCGTGGCGCATGGTTAGAATATGAAATCGACGCAAAAGATGTCGTATATGTAAGAATCGACCGCACGCGTAAATTACCGATGACGGTATTATTACGTGCGTTAGGTTTTGCAACTGACGAAGAAATCATCAACCTTCTTGGCGATAACGAATATCTTCGTAATACGCTTGAGAAAGATGCGACAGAAACAGTCGACCAGGCCCTGTTAGAAATTTACGAAAGATTGCGTCCAGGCGAACCGCCAACAGTAGAAAACGCACGTAATTTATTATATTCGAGATTCTTTGATCCAAAACGTTACGACCTTGCAAATGTCGGACGCTATAAGATGAATAAGAAACTTCATCTGCAAAACCGTCTCTTCAATCAAGTGCTTACAGAACCGATTGTTGACTCAGAGACAGGTGAAATTATTGCTGAAGCAGGTTCAACTATCGACCGCCGTACACTGGATTCGATTATGGAACAGCTTGAAACAACTGCTAACCTGCAAACTCATCACCTTGAACAAGGTCTTTTGGATGAGCCTGTTGAAATTCAGTCGGTGAAAGTAAGATCACGCAACAACGAAGAGCATTCAACGACAGTAATCGGTAATGCTTTCCCTGATGTGGAAGTTAAATCAATCACACCTTCAGATATTATTTCTTCAATGAGTTATTTCTTTAACTTATTAGAAGGTGTCGGCTTTACTGATGATATCGACCACCTTGGTAACCGCCGTCTGCGTTCAGTCGGTGAATTGCTGCAAAACCAATTCCGTATCGGTGTTTCACGTATGGAACGTGTTGTGCGTGAAAGAATGTCGATTCAGGATACTGAAACGGTAACACCGCAGCAGCTGATTAACATCCGTCCGGTAATTGCATCTATTAAAGAGTTCTTCGGAAGCTCGCAATTATCGCAGTTCATGGACCAGACGAACCCGCTTGCAGAACTGACGCACAAACGTCGTCTGTCAGCATTAGGGCCCGGCGGTTTAACTCGTGAACGTGCCGGTATGGAAGTACGTGACGTTCACTACTCTCACTACGGACGTATGTGTCCGATTGAAACGCCGGAGGGACCGAACATCGGGCTGATTAACACGCTGTCGAGTTACGCACGTGTTAACGACTTTGGCTTTATGGAAACGCCATATAGAAAAGTAGACCCTGAAACGAATAAAGTAACGAATCAAATCGATTACTTAACAGCTGACGAAGAAGACAGCTATGTCGTTGCACAGGCAAACGCTGTTCTCGATGAAGATGGTGCATTCCTCGATGAGGAAGTTATCTGTCGTTTCCGCGGAAACAATACACAGATGCAGCGCGATCGTATGGACTACATGGATGTATCGCCTAAGCAGGTAGTTTCTGCTGCGACAGCTTGTATTCCATTCCTTGAGAACGATGACTCTAACCGTGCGCTTATGGGTGCGAACATGCAGCGTCAGGCCGTTCCATTATTAAACCCTGAATCACCGTTTATCGGTACGGGTATGGAACACGTGTCTGCCCGCGACTCAGGTGCTGCAGTGATTTCACGCTACAGAGGGCGTGTTGAGCATGTTGAAGCTAGAGAAATTCACGTTCGCCGTATCGAAGATAAAAACGGCAAAGACGTAGAGACAGAAAAAGATGTTTACAGATTAACTAAGTTCGAGCGTTCAAACGCGGGAACTTGTTATAACCAGCAGCCTATTATTACTGAAGGCGATATTGTTTCTAAGGGTGAAATGTTAGCTGATGGTCCTTCTATGGACAACGGTGAAATGGCACTTGGACGTAACCTTGTTGTCGGCTTTATGACTTGGGACGGTTATAACTATGAGGATGCTGTAATTATGAGTGAGCGTCTTGTGAAACAGGATGTATACACTTCAATTCATATTGAAGAATACGAATCTGAATCTAGAGATACGAAACTCGGACCTGAAGAAATTACGCGTGATATTCCAAACGTCTCTGATAGCGCGCTTAAGAAACTGGACGACCGCGGAATTGTTCACATTGGTGCTGAAGTTATCGACGGTGATATTCTTGTCGGTAAAGTGACGCCTAAAGGTGTAACGGAATTAACTGCAGAAGAACGTCTGCTGCATGCAATCTTCGGTGAAAAAGCTCGTGAAGTAAGAGATACTTCACTGCGTGTACCTCACGGTGCAGGCGGAATCGTGCTTGACGTTAAAGTCTTCAACCGTGAAGACGGAGACGAATTATCACCTGGTGTGAACCAGCTCGTACGCGTTTATATCGTTCAGAAGAGAAAGATCTCTGAAGGAGATAAAATGTGTGGACGCCACGGTAACAAAGGTGTTATTTCGAAGATTTTACCAGAAGAAGATATGCCTTATATGCCAGACGGCACGCCAATTGACATCATGCTTAACCCGCTCGGAGTTCCATCTCGTATGAACATCGGTCAGGTGCTTGAACTGCACCTCGGTATGGCAGCACGTGCAATGGGCTTAAGAATGGCATCTCCTGTATTTGATGGAGCGAATGAAAACGATGTGTGGTCTACGATGGAAGAAGCAGGACTTGCACGCGATGGTAAGACGGTATTATATGACGGACGTTCAGGCGAACCGTTTGAAAACCGTATTTCTGTCGGCGTAATGTACATGCTGAAACTTGCACACATGGTTGACGATAAACTTCACGCAAGAAGTACTGGACCATACTCATTAGTAACGCAGCAGCCGCTTGGTGGTAAAGCACAATTCGGTGGACAGCGTTTTGGTGAGATGGAAGTATGGGCACTTGAAGCATATGGTGCTGCATACACATTACAGGAAATCCTAACAGTTAAATCTGATGATACTGTCGGTCGTGTGAAAACATACGAAGCGATTGTTAAAGGTGAAAACCTGCCGAAACCAGGGGTTCCTGAGTCGTTCAGAGTATTGATGAAAGAACTTCAAAGTTTAGGCCTTGACGTAAGTATCATGGATGAAAACGACGAAGAAATTGAATTGCGTGATACAGAAGATGATGAGATTCAAAGCCAACCGACTCAATCGGACAACGTAACTGCTTCAGCTAAAAATGAAAATGTTACTGAGTAATGTGCTGAGCTGAGAAAACTTTAGGGAGGAAAGCTCATTGATAGATGTTAATAGATTTAAATATATGAAAATTGGTTTGGCGTCACCGGAAAAGATTCGTTCATGGTCTTTCGGTGAAGTAAAGAAACCGGAAACAATCAACTACAGAACATTAAAACCGGAACGTGATGGTTTATTCTGTGAGAAGATTTTCGGACCAACAAAAGACTGGGAATGCAGCTGTGGTAAATACAAACGTGTCAGATACAAAGGCATGGTTTGTGACCGCTGCGGAGTCGAAGTTACACGCGCTAAAGTAAGACGTGAAAGAATGGGGCATATCGAACTTGCTGCTCCAGTAACTCACATTTGGTACTTTAAAGGAATCCCGTCACGTATGGGTCTTCTTTTAGACATGTCACCCCGCTCACTTGAGGAAATTATCTATTTCGCATCTTACGCTGTAATTAAGCCGGGACCTACTGGTCTCGAGCCTAAACAGTTGTTAAGCGAACGTGAGTACCGCGAGTATTACGATAAATTCGGTAATACTTTTACAGCGAAAATGGGTGCTGAAGCAATTAAAGATCTGCTTAACCAAATTGATTTAAATGCAGAACTTGAACAGCTTAGAAAAGAACTGGAAACAGCGACAGGACAACGTCTGACTCGTGCGATTAAACGCCTTGAAGTCGTTGAAGCATTCCGTCATTCAGGGAATGATCCAACATGGATGATTCTTGATGTGCTGCCGATTATTCCTCCGGAAATCCGTCCTATGGTTCAGCTTGACGGCGGACGTTTTGCAACGAGTGATATGAACGACTTATACCGTCGTGTAATTAACCGTAACAACCGTCTGAAACGCCTTCTTGATTTAGGGGCTCCTGGAATTATCGTCCAAAACGAAAAACGTATGCTGCAGGAAGCTGTAGATGCGCTTATCGATAACGGACGCCGTGGCCGTCCTGTTACAGGACCGGGTAACCGTCCGCTTAAATCACTGTCTCATATGCTTAAAGGTAAGCAGGGACGTTTCCGTCAGAACCTTCTTGGTAAACGTGTTGACTATTCAGGACGTTCAGTAATCGTTGTTGGACCAAGCCTGAAAATGTATCAGTGTGGTCTGCCGAAGGAAATGGCGTTGGAACTGTTCAAGCCTTTCGTTATGAAAGAACTTGTATCACGTGATTTAGCGACTAACATTAAAAATGCCAAAGGTAAGATTGAGCGCATGGAAAATGAAGTATGGGATGTTCTGGAAGATATAATTGCCGAGCACCCGGTACTGTTAAACCGTGCACCAACACTTCACCGTCTTGGTATTCAGGCTTTCGAAGCGAAATTAGTAGAGGGCCGTGCAATCCGTCTGCACCCGTTAGTTACAACAGCATATAACGCTGACTTTGATGGTGACCAGATGGCAGTACACGTTCCATTATCTAAAGAAGCACAGGCTGAAGCACGTATGCTGATGCTCGCTGCTCAAAACATTCTTAACCCTAAAGATGGTAAGCCGGTAGTTACGCCTTCACAGGATATGGTACTTGGTAACTACTACTTAACACTTGAGCGCGAAGAGATGAAGAACGAAGGACATATCTTCAAGAGTATCGATGAAGTTGTGATGGCTTACCAAAATGGTTACACATCACTTCATACACGCATTGGACTTCACACGCAGATATTGTCTGAAGAAAAAGTTTCATCTGAAAATAAAGGTAAAATATTAATGACGACTGTCGGTAAAGTAATATTTAACCAGATCATGCCGCCGTCATTCCCATATATTAACGAACCTACACGTGAAAACTTAGAGCGTAAAACGCCAAACAAATATTTCATCGACGGTAAAGACATAGGTGAACATGGTTTAGCTGAAAAAGTCCAGGAAATGCCGCTTGTTTCTCCATTCGACAAGAAATTCCTTGGACAGATTATCGCTGAAGTCTTCAATAAGTTCCACATTACAGAAACATCTGTAATGCTTGACTTGATGAAAGACCTAGGTTTCAAATACTCAGCGAAAGCTGGTATTACAGTAGGGGTTGCAGATATCGTTGTACTTCCTGAAAAACAGGTAATCATCGACGAGACTGAAGAAAAAGTTGAAAGAGTTCAGAAACAGTTCTCACGCGGTTTAATTACTGAAGAAGAACGTTACAATGCTGTAATCGATCTCTGGACGAAAGCGAAAGATATTATCCAGGATAAACTGATGGCATCATTACACCGTCTGAACCCGATCTTCATGATGAGTGACTCGGGTGCCCGTGGTAACGCGTCAAACTTTACACAGCTTGCTGGTATGCGTGGACTCATGGCTAACCCGTCTGGTGAAATCATTGAACTTCCGATTAAATCAAGCTTCCGTGAAGGACTGACAGTACTCGAGTACTTTATTTCAACTCACGGTGCGCGTAAAGGTCTTGCCGATACAGCACTGAAAACTGCTGACTCAGGTTATCTGACACGCCGTCTTGTTGACGTAGCTCAAGATGTTATCGTAAGAGAAGAAGATTGTGGTACGGATAAAGGACTGCACGTTTCTGCACTGACAGAAGGTACAGAACTTATCGAACCTCTAATCGACCGTTTAGAAGGCCGTTATGTGAAAGAAACAGTTAGACATCCGGAAACAGAAGAAGTAATTCTCGGCAGTAACGAATTAATTACGCCGGAACTTGCTAAAGAAATCGTTAACAGCGGACTTGAAGAAGTTTATATCCGTTCAGCATTTACATGTAATACACGTCACGGTGTATGTGAACGCTGTTATGGTAAAAACCTTGCGACTGGTGAAAAAGTTGAGGTCGGCGAAGCAGTTGGTACAATTGCCGCTCAATCAATTGGTGAGCCGGGTACACAGCTTACTATGCGTACATTCCACACAGGTGGGGTAGCAGGTAGCGATATTACACAAGGTTTACCGCGTATCCAGGAATTATTTGAAGCTCGTAATCCGAAAGGACAAGCGCAAATTTCAGAAATTCATGGTACGGTAACGGAAATTGAAGTCGTTAAAGACCGTCAGCAGGAAGTTAAAGTTAAAGGTGAGCACGAAACGCGTACTTATATGGTACCGGGAGCTGCACGCCTGCTGGTTGAAATTGGCGATAAAGTCGGTCCAGGTGAAGTGTTAAACGAAGGTTCAATTGAACCGAAACAGCTGCTTCAAGTTGCTGGTTTAAATACGACACAGGAATATCTGCTTAAAGAAGTACAGAAAGTATACCGCATGCAAGGGGTAGAAATCGGTGATAAGCACGTTGAGGTTATGGTTCGTCAAATGCTGCGTAAAGTACGCATTATCGATGCCGGAGACACTACGTTATTACCGGGTGCTTTAGTAGAGATTCACACGTTTACTGACGCTAACAAAGAAATATTCAAGAAGAGAAAACGTCCGGCAACGGCAAAACCAGTACTTCTCGGTATTACGAAAGCATCTCTTGAAACTGAAAGCTTCTTGTCAGCTGCCAGCTTCCAGGAGACAACTCGTGTACTGACAGATGCAGCAATTAAAGGGAAACGTGATAACCTTCTCGGTCTTAAAGAGAACGTTATTATCGGTAAACTTATTCCTGCAGGTACGGGAATGCCTAAGTATAAAGACGTAGAAATAAAAGTAGCTGAAAAAGCAGTATCAGAAGGCGAAGTTGTTCTTACAGAAGATTAATTTTAACGGACGATATTGATAAGAGAAAACATGCATTTATGGGTCAAATGTATGTGCCAAAGCCGCTCCGTAACAGGGGCGGCTTCCTTATAAAAAACTACTTGGAAATCCGGGTTTTTAATAGCCAGGAGAAGATATTTATGTTAATCTATTTATGTCTTAGCGATATGGATTTTTATATCGGGAATGCTTGACATAAAAGTTGCCTCGATGGTATTATAGTTAAGGTTACTTTATGAGGGCTATGTGCCTGATCATAAAGGAGACAAGTTGTATTTTTGTAAGATTTAAATCTTACAGATTTTTTATACTTTAAAAATGAACCACCTGGATGTGTGGATTAAGAAAAAGAGAGGAGGACATTCGATTATGCCAACTATTAATCAGTTGATCAGAAAGTCACGCAGTACTAAATCACAGAAATCTGCATCGCCTGCATTGAACAGAGGTTTTAACAGTCTTAAGAAACGCGTTACTACTGACGCTGCGCCACAAAAACGCGGTGTTTGTACACGTGTAGGTACTATGACTCCTAAAAAACCAAACTCTGCTTTACGTAAATATGCACGTGTTAGATTATCTAATAACATTGAAGTAAACGCGTATATTCCTGGAATTGGTCACAACCTGCAAGAACATAGTGTTGTACTTATCCGCGGAGGACGTGTTAAAGACTTACCGGGGGTACGTTATCACGTAGTTCGTGGTGCGCTTGATACTTCAGGTGTTGAAGGACGCAGACAAAGCCGTTCACATTACGGTGCTAAAAAACCTAAAGCTGACAAGTAATATTCAGTCCCTTTAGTTACGAAAGTAAACTTGAAAAAATGATAAAAAAAGATTGGAAGGAGGATAATTATGCCACGTAAAGGTCCAGTACCAAAAAGAGATGTATTACCGGATCCGATTCACAATTCTAAACTTGTGACTAAACTCATCAACAAGATGATGATCGACGGTAAACGAGGAACTTCGCAAAAAATTCTTTATAATGCATTTGCACTAGTACAAGAACGTTCTGGTAAAGATGCTATGGAGGTTTTTGACGAAGCGATTGAAAACATTATGCCACTACTTGAGGTTAAAGCACGCCGTGTTGGTGGGTCAAACTACCAAGTACCGGTTGAAGTTCGTCCAGAACGCCGTACTACTCTTAGCTTACGTTGGCTTGTGAACTACGCACGTCTGCGTGGGGAAAAGACAATGGAAGAAAGATTAGCTAATGAAATTCTAGATGCTGCAAACAACACAGGTGGAGCAGTTAAGAAACGCGAAGAAAGTCATAAAATGGCTGAAGCTAACAGAGCATTTGCACACTACCGCTGGTAGGATGCTTTGCCCTTTAGTATTTAAATCTAATCCAAACCTGGAAGGAGAAAAGAATACTCATGGCAAGACCATTCACTTTAGAAAATACTCGTAATATCGGTATCATGGCTCACATCGATGCTGGTAAAACTACGACTACTGAACGTATTCTTTATTACACAGGTCGTATCCACAAACTTGGAGAAACGCACGAAGGTGCTTCGCAAATGGACTGGATGGCGCAGGAGCAGGAACGTGGAATCACGATCACATCTGCTGCGACAACAGCCGAGTGGGATAACCACCGTGTAAACATTATCGATACACCGGGACACGTAGACTTCACTGTTGAAGTTGAGCGTTCATTACGTGTACTTGATAGTGCGGTTACAGTACTTGATGCACAATCAGGTGTTGAGCCACAAACAGAAACTGTATGGCGTCAAGCGACAACATACGGCGTTCCAAGACTTGTATTCGTAAACAAAATGGACAAAGTTGGTGCTGATTTCCAGTATTCAGTAGGCACTATCAGAGACCGTTTACAGGCGAATACACACCCAGTACAAATCCCTATTGGTGCTGAAGATAATTTCTCAGGAATCATTGATCTTGTAGAAATGAAAGCGCACCTTTATCCAAACGATTTAGGAACTGATATTGAAACAGTTGAAATTCCTGAAGAGCACATGGAAAGAGCAGTAGAAGCAAGAGAAGCACTTATCGAAGGTTTAGCTGACGTTAATGAAGACGTTATGGAAAAATACCTCGGTGGAGAAGATTTCTCTGTAGAAGAACTTAAAGCAGCTATTCGTCAAGCTACTTTAGATGTAGTTTTCTACCCTGCACTTTGTGGTACTGCATTTAAAAATAAAGGTGTTCAATTACTGCTTAACGCGGTAGTAGATTACCTGCCATCTCCATTAGACGTTAAACCGATTGTCGGTCATAAAGTGGATAATGAAGATGAAGAATATATTGCAAAACCAGATGATTCTGAGCCGTTTGCAGCATTAGCGTTTAAAGTATTGACAGATCCATTCGTTGGTAAACTTACTTTCTTCCGCGTGTACTCAGGTACACTTGATGCTGGTTCTTACGTACAGAACACTACTAAAGGTAAACGTGAACGTGTTGGCCGTATCTTACAGATGCACGCTAACTCACGTGAAGAAATCGCAACTGTTTACTCAGGCGATATCGCTGCTGCAGTAGGTCTTAAAGACACTGGTACAGGTGACACTCTTACACAAGAAAAACTTGAGATAATCCTTGAATCTATGGAATTCCCTGAACCGGTTATTCACTTATCGGTTGAGCCGAAGTCTAAAAGCGACCAGGACAAGTTAACGACTGCACTTGTTAAATTGCAAGAAGAAGATCCGACGTTCACTGCCAGAACTGACCAGGAAACTGGACAAGTTATTATCGGCGGTATGGGTGAACTTCACCTGGACGTACTTGTTGACCGTATGAAACGTGAATTCAAAGTTGAATGTAACGTTGGTGCGCCAATGGTATCTTACCGTGAAACATTTACAGTACCTGCTAAGGTACAAGGTAAATTTGCCCGCCAATCTGGTGGTCGCGGTCAGTTCGGTGATGTTCACATTGAATTTACTCCAAACGAACAAGGTGCTGGTTTCGAATTCGAAAACGGTATCGTCGGCGGGGTAGTTCCACGTGAATATATTCCATCCGTAGAAGCTGGACTTAGAGATTCAATGGAAAACGGTGTACTTGCCGGCTATCCATTAGTTGACGTTAAGGCTAGACTTTACGATGGTTCTTACCACGATGTCGATTCATCTGAGATGGCGTTTAAAATCGCTGCATCACTTGCACTGAAAGAAGCTGCTAAAGTTTGTAAAGCTGTTCTTTTAGAGCCGATGATGAAAGTTGAAATCGTTATGCCTGAAGAATATTTAGGTGACATCATGGGTGACGTAACAAGCCGTCGCGGACGTGTAGATGGTATGAACGCTCGTGGTAACGCTCAAGTCGTTAACGCATTCGTTCCACTTTCTGAAATGTTCGGTTACGCAACGTCATTACGTTCAAACACTCAAGGTCGCGGTACTTACTCAATGGTATTCGACCACTATGAGCAGGTTCCTAAATCAGTATCTGAAGAAATCATCAAGAAAAATACTGGTGAATAATTCTTATACTTGATTTTTAAGAATAAATGCTATATAAGTGTTGTAAGAAAGACTTCGAGACGGGTATATCCCGTTCTCGAGTTTTAAATAAAAAATAATGTTCTATATAAGGAGAGGTATTTTACAATGGGTAAAGAAAAATTTGACCGTTCTAAAACGCATGCCAACATTGGTACTATTGGTCACGTTGACCACGGTAAAACAACTTTAACAGCTGCTATTGCAACTGTATTATCTAAACACGGTGGCGGAGAAGCACAAAGCTACGACATGGTAGACAACGCACCTGAAGAAAAAGAGCGTGGTATTACAATTAACACGTCTCACGTCGAGTACGAAACTGAAACTCGTCACTATGCACACGTAGACTGCCCAGGACACGCTGACTATGTTAAAAACATGATCACTGGTGCTGCACAAATGGATGGCGGAATCTTAGTAGTATCTGCTGCTGATGGCCCAATGCCACAAACTCGTGAGCACATCCTTCTTTCACGTAACGTAGGTGTACCTGCACTTGTTGTATTCTTAAACAAAGTTGACATGGTAGACGACGAAGAATTACTTGAATTAGTTGAAATGGAAGTTCGTGAATTACTTTCAGAGTACGACTACCCTGGCGACGACATTCCAGTAATCGCTGGTTCAGCTCTTAAAGCACTTGAGGGTGTTGAAGAGTACGAAGAAAAAATTCTTGAACTTATGGCTGCTGTTGATGAGTACATTCCAACTCCGGAACGTGACTCTGACAAGCCATTCATGATGCCTGTTGAGGACGTATTCTCGATCACTGGTCGTGGTACTGTTGCTACAGGACGTGTTGAACGTGGTAAAGTTAAAGTCGGCGAAGAAATCGAAATTATCGGTCTTGTTGACTCTAAGAAAACAACTGTTACAGGTGTTGAAATGTTCCGTAAGCTTCTTGATTACGCTGAAGCTGGTGATAACATCGGTGCTCTTCTACGTGGTGTTGCACGTGAAGACATCCAGCGTGGACAGGTTTTAGCTGCTCCAGGATCAATCACACCACACACAAACTTCACTGCTGAAGTTTATGTTCTTTCAAAAGAAGAGGGTGGACGTCATACTCCATTCTTCACTAACTACCGCCCACAGTTCTACTTCCGTACAACTGACGTAACTGGCGTATGTAACTTACCTGAAGGAACTGAAATGGTTATGCCTGGTGACAACGTTGAAATGACAGTAGAACTTATTTCACCAATCGCTATTGAAGACGGTACTCGTTTCTCAATCCGCGAAGGTGGACGTACTGTAGGATCAGGCGTTGTAACTACAATCCAAAAATAATAATTTTTGAATAGTTATAGCTATAAAGAAAAAAGAGCTGAGATTTTATCTCAGCTCTTTTTTTGTGCTCTATTTTATTTTAATGTTATCTTTTATCGAAATTTATAACTGCTTTTAAGAGTATCTCAACACCTGTTTTCATTCCCTCTTCATCGATATCGAACATCGGATGGTGATGGGGTATATCTGCTTTTTTCTCACTGTTGCTGACACCGGTGTAGAAATAACAACCCGGTTTTTCCTGGATAAAGTAAGAGAAATCTTCCCCACCCATCGCAGGCCCGACTTCTTCAACGCCTGAGACGAATGCTGCATCTTCTCTGACGTTATCAACAACGTAGTCGAGAAGTGCATGATCGTTTTTCATCGATGGATAGCCGTACATAATTTCAAGGTCGGCATTGACATTGAAACTTGCGCTGATGCCGAGGCATATTTGTTCAAGGCGCTTGGCCACTATATCTCTTACTTCCTGTGTGTAAGTTCTGAATGTACCTTTAAGCTCCGACTTGCCCGGAATAACATTGAATACTGTGCCGGCATTATACGCGCCGAGTGTCACGACTGCCGAATCGAGGGGACTGACAGAACGGGAGACAATCGTCTGTATTTGCTGAATCAAAGACGCAGAAGCAATAATAGGGTCATGTGTGACCTGCGGTGTCGCACCATGCCCGCCTAGTCCGTTTACAGTGATTTTAAACGAGTCTGCGTTCGCATACATCGTATCGTAGTTATATTTAATCGTCCCGACGGGGAATTTAGTGGAAACGTGAGTACCGAATACATAATCGACATCGTCGAGTGCACCGTCTTCAATCATTGCTTTAGCACCGCCCGGCAGCAGTTCTTCGGCATGCTGATGTAAGAATACAACGTTGACCGGCAATTCTTCTTTATGTTCTGATAAAATTTTAGCTATCGTAATTAGCATAGCCGTATGTGCATCATGTCCACATGCATGCATTACGCCGGGAGTTTTTGATTTGTACGGGACGTCTTTTTCATCGTGGATGGGCAGTGCATCAAAATCCGCGCGCAGTGCGATTGTTTCAAAATCATCATTAACTTGCAGACGCGCAACGATACCATTTCCTCCGACGTCCTGTCTGATATCCAGACCGAAGTCTTTTATCTGGTCGTAAATCCATTTTTTTGTATTCATTTCCTGGAAAGATATTTCAGGATGCTGATGCATGTATCTACGAAGCTCCACCATAGAATCATAGTGTTCATTTATTAGTTGTTTAATATCCATTATTGGGACTCCTTTTCTAAATATGTAAATACAGATTCCAGCATAACGTTCACTGCATTGACCATCCCTTTTTCATCGATATCAAAATGAGCATGGTGATGTGGGAAATCTGCTTTGAAACTTGAGTTTCTAACACCTGTATAAAAGAATGTGCCTGGGACGCGCTGCAGATAATAAGAAAAATCTTCACCGCCGAGGTCCGGTTCAAGTCTGATAGTTTCATTGACAGTGGAAATTCTGCCGGCACTTTCGACAACGATATCGGTCATTTCATCATCGTTGACTACAGGAGGATAGCCTTTCATGTAATCGAGTGTGTACGAGACACGGGTAGTTGTAACGAGCCCTTCAAGCGTCCGGTTAAGTTCTTTAATCATCAGGTCCTGCATCTCATGATTAAACGAGCGGATTGTTCCGCCGATAGTTACTTCATCGGGAATAACATTATGCTGATTGCCGGCATTGAACATCGTTATTGAGAGGACGACAGAGTCCATTGCATTCGTGCGTCTTGTCACGGCGTACTGAAGCTGGTTGCAGAGGGCAATACCTGCTGCGACGGGATCAATCGTGTCATGAGGACGTGAAGCGTGTCCGCCGCGACCTTTTAAAGTAATCGTAAAGTCGTCGGGTATCCCTGTCGCTGTACCGTACTTATAGCCGATTTTACCCACGTCGAGTGATGTTGAGACGTGCTGGCCGAAAATAGCATCCACGCCGTCAAGACAACCGTCTGCAATCATCTGAATCGCACCGCCGGGATCAACTTCCTCTGCGTGCTGATGAATAAAAACGATATTGCCTTTCAGTTCGTCCTTCATCTCGCTGAGAATTTTAGCAGCAGTGAGTACAATTGCTGTATGTGCATCGTGGCCGCATGCGTGCATTACGCCGGGAACTGTCGACTTATATGGTGTATCTTTTAAATCCTGAATCGGCAGGGCATCGAAATCCGCTCTTAATGCGATTGTCGGGAGTGACTCATCGACAATCAGTCTGCCGACCACGCCGCGTCCGCCGACACCTTCCTGTACTTCGATGTCGAGACTGCGCAGATAATCTGCTATATAAGCAGGGGTATGAACTTCTTTAAAAGACAGCTCAGGGTACATGTGAAGATGTCTGCGAAGCTGGACCATCTCGCCGAACTGTTTATTTACTGCTGATTCAATTGATTTTACATCCATTTAATCACCGATTCTTTTTCTAAGATCTTCATAAACATCATCAATGCTGTTTCCATTGCATCTTCATCGATGTCAAACATGTCGGTATGGTGGGCAGGTGTCGTTTTCTTGACTTCGTTACCTGTACCCGTATAGAAAAAAGCACCGGGCTTATCTAAAATATAATAAGAGAAATCTTCACCGATCATTAAAGGATCAGCTTCTTTAAAAGGCAGGTCGAGATCTTTAGCGGCTTCTTCGATAACTTGAGCTTCTTTTTCGTGATTGATTACAGCGGGGTAACCGAATGTATATTTCATATCAGCAGTTGCACCGCGTTTTTTAGTAGTATATTCGACTTCGTTTTTAAATATTTCATATATTTTTTCTTTAACTTCCTGTTTGAATGTCCGTACGGTACCGATGATTTTAACGGTATCGGGAATAACATTGAACGCATCTCCGCCCCTCACACTGCCGACAGTAACGACAGCATTGTCAATCGGTGAAATCTGACGTGATACTGCAGTCTGCAGATTGGTAATCAGTTCTGCGGCAATGACAATCGGATCGACTGTTAAATCGGGATATGCTGCATGTCCTCCGGAACCCTGGAGCGTAATGTAGAAACCGTCGGGGCTTGCTATCATTGCGCCTGCTGTTGTTTGTACTTCATGCGTATCGAACTGGCTCCAGTAATGCTGGCCGTATACTTTATCGACACCCTCAAGAGCATTGTCATCAACCATAGCTTTAGCTCCGCCCGGCTGCTCTTCTTCGCCGTACTGGAAAATAAACGATACAGTACCGCTTAGATTGTCCTTATTAGCCACTACAGCGTCGACGAGGCCTAAAAGGGTACTTGTATGACCATCATGACCGCAAGCGTGCATAGCCCCCGGATTTTTCGATTTATAAGGGACGTCTTTCTGGTCTTCAATCGGGAGTGCGTCAAAATCAGCACGAACAGCAATATGGGGGCTGCCTGAGCCAATAGAAGCAACGATACCGGCACCTTCGTTGTCATCGTTTTTACCGACGTTTTCACGAATGTTTAATTCAGGATGCTGCTTCAGCTTACCTAAAATAAACTGGTACGTTTCTTTTTCTGTAAATGATACTTCCGGATGCATGTGCATATGTCTTCTGTTCGTAACCATCTCGGGAAGTTTTGATGATGCGATATCTTTAATACTCATGATTGAACCTCCATAACTATTTTCTATTCATATTATCAGAGCGCGCCAAAGTTTAAAATATAAACCGTTTAAAAATTAGAAAATTACAACAATATAAAAAAATTGTTATCATTCAAGGAAAGCGCTTATATATGATAAAATACAATGTAAGGAGGGGACGTATATGTCACAAAAATTAGAACAGTATTTACAATCGAATTTAGAGTATTTGAAGGACACCGGCTTATACAATGAAATAGATGTAGTAGAAGGTGCAAACGGTCCTGAAATTACAGTAGCGGGCAAGAGCTTAATTAACCTATCTTCAAATAACTATTTAGGTCTTGCGACGGATGAAAAATTGAAAGCAGCAGCGATAGAAGCAATTAAATCACATGGTGTCGGCGCAGGTGCAGTACGTACAATCAACGGTACACTCGACCTTCACGTGGAACTGGAAAATACGCTTGCAGAATTCAAAGGAACTGAAGCAGCAGTTGCTTTCCAATCAGGTTTCAACTGTAATATGGCAGCAATTCAAGGTGTCATGAATAAAGAGGATGCAATTTTATCTGATGAATTAAACCACGCATCAATTATCGACGGGTGTCGTTTGTCACGTGCTAAAGTTATCCGTGTAAACCACTCTGATATGGATGATCTTCGTGCTAAAGCAAAAGAAGCAGTGGAATCAGGTCTCTATAAAAAAGTAATGTACATTACAGACGGTGTATTCTCAATGGACGGCGATGTTGCGAAACTTCCTGAAATCGTTGAGATCGCAAAAGAATTCGACTTAATTACATATGTCGATGATGCGCACGGTTCAGGTGTAATGGGCAAAGGTGCAGGTACAGTTAAGCACTTCGGCCTTGAAAAAGAAATCGATCTTCAAATGGGTACTTTATCGAAAGCAATTGGTGTTGTCGGAGGCTATGTAGCCGGCTCACAGGACTTAATCGATTACCTTAAAGTTGCGGCACGTCCGTTCTTATTCTCGACGTCATTAACGCCGGGAGATACGAAAGCAATTACTGAAGCGGTTAAAACTTTAATGGCTTCAACTGAACTCCATGATAAATTATGGGAAAACGGTGACTATCTTAAAGCCGGACTGAAAGATTTAGGCTTTGAAATCGGCAACTCGGAAACACCGATTACACCTTGTATAATCGGTGACGAGAAAAAAGCACAGGAATTTTCAAAACGTCTGAAAGAAGAAGGCGTTTATGCAAAATCAATCGTCTTCCCAACGGTACCTAAAGGTACGGGACGCGTAAGAAACATGCCAACTGCGGCACACACGAAAGAAATGCTCGACAAAGCACTTGAAATTTACGCTAAAGTCGGTCGTGAAATGGGAATTATTAACTAAACACAAACTTTTTGAATAAGGGGAAACAATCATGGAACGAATTATAGTTACAGGGGCGCTCGGTCAAATTGGAACAGAGTTAACCGTTAAATTAAGAGAAATTTACGGTGAGGACAATGTTCTGCCGACTGATATTAAAGAGCCTGTGAATTCACCACTAGAAGACAAGGCCTTCAAAATTTTAGATGTTACAGATTATGAAGCGATGGAACGAACAGCAAAAGAATTTAAAGCGGATACGATTATGCACCTGGCTGCACTTCTGAGTGCAACATGTGAAAAAGATCCAATGCTTGCATGGAATATTAATATGGGCGGGCTGGTTAATGCACTTGAAACAGCGCGCACTCTTAACATGCAGTTCTTTACACCAAGTTCAATCGGTGCATTCGGTCCAACAACGCCGAAAGAAAATACACCGCAAACGACAGTACAGCGTCCGACGACGATGTACGGGGTAAACAAAGTATCGGGCGAACTGCTGTGCGATTACTACTTCGAAAAATTCGGAGTAGACACTCGCGGAGTACGTTTCCCTGGTCTAATCTCACACGTAAGAGAGCCGGGAGGCGGCACGACGGACTACGCTGTAGAAGTTTATTTCGAAGCGGTTAAGAACGGCAAGTACACATCATTTATCAGCAAAGATACGTTTATGGACATGATGTACATGGACGATGCGATTCAGGCGATTATTGATCTGATGGAAGCGGATGGCAGTAAACTTGAAAACCGCAATGCATTTAACGTAACGAATATGAGTCTCGAGCCGGAAATGGTGGCAGCATCAATCCGCCGTCATTACCCTGACTTCGAACTTACTTACGACGTTGACCCTGTCAGACAGGGCATTGCAGAAAGCTGGCCGAACAGCATCGATGCATCGGAAGCAAAACGCCAGTGGGGCTTTAATGCATCTTTTGATTTGGACAAGATGACTGATACAATGATAGAAGCGATACAGGAGAAGAACCAGGCGGGAATTTAAATAATGTCCCGTCCGGTTCGTGGAGGGTGACGAATGGACCGTATACTTTTATACGATAAGGATGGGACACTGTTAGATTTTCATAAGCTGTGGACACCATATGCCAGAAAATGCATTGATGAGTTTGCCGAAGATTTTAATGCACATGACATAAAATCGAAAGTTGCCGAGGAGCTTGGCTATATCGACGGGGAAATTAAAGCGAACTCGACAGTGGCTTCAGGAACCGGCAGCGATATCCATAAAGTGTTTGAATCATTCAAAGAAGGCGGCGGAGAATGGGCGAAGGATTTCTATGAATCCAATCTCCAGATGCTCGCTGACGATATGGTGTTAATCGACGGTGTCAAAACTGTGCTTCAGCATGGTTTAAATAACGGCTATAAAAACGTAATTGTAACGAGCGACAGCAGGGACTCAACACTTAGATTTGTTGAGAAATTCGAACTGCAGCCGTACATATTTGATGTTATTTGCGGCGACGACAACGGCTATCATAAACCGCAATTCGGGTTTATTAAAGACTTTATCGATAAACACCAATATGCAGTCGAAGACCTTGTAATGATTGGCGACAACGCTGCTGATACGCTGCTCGGCTACGATGAAGGTTTATATACAATCGGCGTGCTAAGCGGTACCGGACAGCGTGAACATTTGATTGGTGCTGACCGGATTGTCGACAGCATTATTGATTTATACGATGCAGACGGGAAGTTTCTTCTCGATGCATGAAGTATTTATGAAAGCTGCGATTGAAGAAGCAAAAAAAGCAGAAGCATTAGGCGAAGTGCCAATCGGCGCAGTCGTCGTGAAAGACGGAGAAATTATCAGCCGTGCGCATAACCTCAGGGAAACTACACAGAATCCCGTAACCCATGCAGAACTGCTCGCCATACAGGCAGCAGCAGCAGCAGTCGGTTCATTTCGGCTGGAAGACTGCACATTATACGTCACGCTGGAGCCATGTGTCATGTGCTCCGGCGCGGTAATAATGTCACGGGTACCTTTAGTAGTTTACGGCGCGCCGGACCCTAAAGGCGGTACCGTGGATAGTCTGATGCATTTATTGGACGAACCGCGCTTTAACCACCGCGCTGACGTGGTGAGCGGAGTGCTCGAGGAAGAATGCAGTGCGATGCTTAAAGAATTTTTCAGGAACTTACGATTACGAGCTAAACAGAAAAAGAACTCCCTTTCGGAGCCGCAGTGAGCGGACCCGGGGAGTTTTTTGCGTTTGTGAAGTTTTGTGTGAGAAAATATGTCTCTGTCTAATCTTCTAATATATCAAGGAAGCAGAAGAAATTATATACAAAATGGGGAAATTCATCATCCATTTAAACCCAAAAATCAGCTATTTCTCCGGATATAGGCCGCAGTTTTGTAAAAAACGATTATACATGACTGTTTTAAAAGGAAAACGCCATTTTCCCGTATATATAGGGTAAGAGGTACTTTTTATCTTAGAGGAGGAATTTTGTTGTATTTAAACAAACGAAAGATGCCTATTGAGCTTTTATATTACAATGCACTGTCTTTTAGAAAAAATCTCAACAGTCAGGAAACGTACGAAAAGGAAAAACTGCAGAAAGGTTATGAAGGTGAGTGTCAATATGATCAGATTTTAGATGAAGTTGGACACGAGAATATCTATGTAATTAGAGATGTCTATCTTAGAATAGGAAATACAGATACTCAATATGACACGTTAATTATCTCAGAAAATAGAGTAGTTATTAATGAAATTAAAAATTATACTGGAGATTATCGGTATGAGAGTAACAGGTGGTTTAGAAATAATAAACCAATGAATGATAATGCTTTTGCACAACTGGATAGAGCTAAAGGGAAATTAATGAATTTGATGGATGATGCGAATTTGCACGTAAAAGTCGAAGCAGCGTTAATTTTTACGAGCGATGACCTCAGGCTAATTTCTGAAGATCAACGCATTTGGAAAGAGGCAATAATGCGGAATTATTTAAGGAACTATCTTCGTCAGTTTTACAATGAGCGTTTGGGCAACAAAGCTAAAAGTATAGCGAACACAATTAGAAACTCTGTCGTGGATAACAATTATTTTGAAGAATCAGCAGATATTAATCAGCTGCGACGAGGATTGTACTGTGGGGAATGCGGCAGCTTTAATCTGATGAAAAGACGATTCCAGTTTTTTTGTACCGAATGTGAAACTATAGAAAGCTATGACTCACATTTGCTTCGTGCCATGAATGACTTTAAATATTTGTTTTATAATCAACCGATGACAAAGCGAGCATTTTCTTATTTTATCAACGAAGAAATTAACAAAAGTACGATGTTTCGTGCCTTTCAGAAGTACTGTCACATAGATAAAAAAGGGAATTATACGACTTATACTTTGAAGTATCCGAGCTTGGAAGAAGCATTGGAGATAAATCGCAAAACGCAGCGTTATAAGGACAGATTGGTCAAGAATATGTAGGATGCATGGTCTGGGAGTTCTATGTAGTTCCTTCATAGGAACCCGTGGCGTCTGGGAATTCTATGAGTCTCCTTCATAGGAACCCGTGGAGTTTGAGAGTTCTATGAGTTTGATTCATAGGAATCCGTGGAGTTTAGGAGTTCAATGAGTTTCCTTCATAGGAATCCGCAATGTTTAGAAGTTCTATGATTTCCATTCATAGAACTCCCAAAAACCACCCCCAACAAAAAAAGATCGAAACCTAAAGGTTTCGATCCCAATTTCAATAAGTTATTTCTGATATTTCAAACGACTGAATGCGTCGTGCTGGTGGATGCTTTCTTCGTTGCGGCATTCGAGTTCGAAGCCTTTAACCCATTCGAGTTCGACTAAGTCGTATGCAACTAAGCGAATCAGGTCTTCAACGAAACGCGGGTTTTCGTATGCGCGTTCTGTAACCATTTTCTCGTCTGTGCGTTTTAAAATCGGATAGAGCTGACTTGATGCGTTGATTTCCAGTATTTCGTATAAGTCTTCTTTATACGTTGCAGGGAGTTCAACACTGTCATCGATATCGATTAAAACTTTAACGTTGCCGCGCTGGTTGTGTGCGCTGTATTCACTGATTTCTTTTGAGCATGGGCAGAGTGTAGTAACTTGTGCTGTCATACCGAATTGTTTGCGCGTAAATGATTCGCCGTCAAATGCTGCTGAGTAGATAACATCTGCGTTGGCTACAGCGTTCAGACCTGTACCTGGTGATGGTTTGTTAAAGAACCATTTGCCGTCGACAGTTAATTCTGCTGAGTTTTGCTCCATGCGGTCACGCAGTTTCGACAGTAGTTCTTTTAATGTATCGAAATCGAGCGGTACGCCGCCTTTATTTACAGTTTCGAGAGATTCGATTAAACGGCTCATGTTGATGCCCTTTTCATCTTTTTTGAGGCTGGTTGCCAGCTCGAAATTCCCGACTGACTGGAAATCACCGATTACTACTGGGTAAGTTAAATTATTAATGCCGACAGAGTCGACTTCAAAAAGGAAGTCTTTACGTGAGTTTTGTAAATCTGCCATATCTTCTTTATTTTTTGGTTTAATGCCTTCAATAGGATCTACTGAACCAAAATGTTTAAAACGACCTTCTCGCGTCGTCAAGTCAAATTCTTCCATTTATAATGCTCCTTAGTCAATTTCGTAACTGTAAAAGTTCTCGTATCTCATCCATCGGTTCCGTGCATCGTCGCCTTGCTGTGTATCTGCCGCAAGGTCTTCGAGCAATTTACCGGTTTGTGAACGATGGGCTGCCATGACATCCAGTTTCCGTTCTGTAAAGCCGTCAATATCGATGACAATATCCGGTTCACCGAGATCATCGAAAGTACGATTATCAAACGCCACGAGCTGAAGTGCCGGACGTTTATCTTTAGGCATATCAGCCAGTGATTCTATAACAGCATCTGCAGTGGCCTCGTGATCGGGGTGCACTGAGTAGCCGGGGTAGAACGTAATAATACGCGTTGGCTGAAGTTCATCGATTAAATCGGTAATAACGCCTTTAAGTTTACCATGTTCTTCGAATTCGAGTGTTTTATCTCTGAACCCGAGCAGGCGGAGATCGTCAATACCCATAATGCGAGCAGACTCTTCGACTTCGGCTTTACGGATTGAGTGCAGCGACTCGCGTGTTGCAAACGGCGGGTAACCAAGGTTACGGCCCATATCGCCAAATGTAAGACATGCATACGTGACAGGCACTTGTTTCTCTCTGTATTTCATTATTGTTCCACTGACACCGAATGCTTCATCGTCGGGGTGAGGGAAAACAACAAGAACGTGATTTTCCTGTGAAAAATCCATGTGATTTCCTCCTACTTAAAGAATGGTTGTGTTGAAATTTCAAGTGCTGAAGCGAGCTTGCCCTCAGCGTTAAAGCCGTGCATGATAAATTCCCCGTTTTCGCCTTCAATATAATGCGTTAAACCGAGAACATAAACCCAGCCGCCGTTATCGAGCTTTAATCCGACACGGTGCTCTTTTGAGCGGTTACCGCCGCGGATTGTAGCCTGAATAAATTCTACCTGAATATTGCGGAGGAATGTACCGGCATTAAAAACATTATCATCCAAATGACTGGCATACATGCCGTTTGTAATTTCAACGTGTAAGTAGACCGGTGTATTTTCGTATGATGTTAATACTTTTTGGACATCCTGCTTTACTATTTTCTTCATTTCCATGAATAGAAAACTCCCATAATCATAATATCGGTTACACATTAAAAGAGATAGCAAGCTATCTCTTAGTTCAATACTTTATCTACAACTTCGATTTTTTCGACTGAATTATACGCACCATGTCTGACAACTCCGACATGCTCGTTCATCTGCCAGCCATTTTTAATTGCGCTGGTAACGAAAGCCTTCGCAAGCTGCACAGCCTCAAGCGGCTCTTTGCCATTTGCGAGGTTCGCTGCGATTGACGCAGCAAATGTACATCCTGCACCGTGGTTAAATGCAGTATCGAATTTCTTAGATTCAAGAAGATGAAGTTCACTGCCATCGTAAAAAACGTCGATAGCCGAATCGCCTTCGATGCCCGTGCCGCCTTTAACGACAACGTAGTTTGCGCCTTTAGCGTGAATTAATTTAGCAGCTTCTTTAATTTCATCAAGAGTGCGCGGTGTTTTAATGCCGGCAAGGTGTCCTGCTTCTACTAAGTTCGGTGTAACGACCGTGGCATGAGGAATCAGGTTTTCAATCATCGATTCAACAAGTCCCGGGTTTAAAACTTCATCGTCACCTTTACAGACCATGACCGGGTCAACGACGAAATGTTTCGCATTTGAGTTTAAAAATGCGTCCTTCGAAAGTTCTACAACTTCTTCTGAAGGCAGCATTCCAGTTTTAATTACATCGGGATTTAAAGATAATGCTGTTTCGAGCTGATTTTTAACATCTTCTATTGGGATTGGGCTCACGCGGTGAGACCAAGTTGACGGTTCCATTGATACTACAGTTGTTAATACACTGAAGCCGTATGTTTCGTGCTCCTGGAAAGCCTTTAAATCTGCTGCGATTCCAGCGCCTCCGCTCACATCTGTACCGGCTATAGTTAACGTTTTTGCAAGTGCCATAATATTGCCCCCTAATTCTACTGATAGATATTGTCATTTTACTATAATCAGCCGTGTAATTCTAGAGCATTGCTTACAACGATGATATAATGAAACTTCAGTATGGAGGTGCGTGAAAAAATGGCTCATTTAAACTGGGAAGATATCTTCCGGGACATTACAAATAATCACGATTTTACAACGATGAGACAGACGTTAAATGAACGTTACAGAAGCGGTGAAGTGTATCCGCCTGAAGAAGAGGTGTACACTGCATTTAAATTAACGCCGTTCAACGGCATTAAAGTGGTAGTTTTAGGTCAAGATCCGTATCACGGCAAAGGGCAGTCGCACGGACTCGCATTTTCAGTAAATGAAGGTATTAAAATCCCGCCGTCACTAAGAAACATATATAAGGAACTTGAAAGCGACCTCGGTGTTGTCAGAACGACCGGTAATTTATCAGACTGGGCGCGTGAAGGCGTCTTATTATTAAACACAGTGCTGACAGTGGACGCAGGCGATGCAAACTCGCACCGCGGACTTGGCTGGGAGCAGTTTACGGATGATATTATCCGCACGATTTCTGAAAATCACGAACATGTGGTTTTTATCTTGTGGGGAAAACCGGCACAGCAGAAAATTAAATTAATCGATACAGATAAGCATAAAGTTATTACGTCGGTGCATCCGAGTCCCTTGTCATCTTACAGAGGCTTTTTTGGATCAAAACCGTTCAGCCAGACGAACGATTATTTAGAATCGGTTGGAAGAGGCGCAATAGATTGGAGCGAACAGCATGAATAAGAGGATTGCTGCGGAATTAAAAAACGAACTGAGCTTTATAGAAGCGGGCATCGATGTGGAAAAGCATGCTTATGCTATGCAGAGGCTGCTTGAGCTGCTGTCAGATTCACAGAGTGAAGACTCGGTGCCTGAGGCCGCTAAATTAGAAGAAAATGTGACAATACACCGTACGCCTATTGCAAAAACTCAGGCAGACGAGGATGATGACGGTAACGGCAAAGATATATTTGATTTTTAATGGAGGGCGTTTCACTTAATGAAAGTATTCATCATCGTGGGTTCAGTGTTTTTCATTCTTTCATTTGTGCTCGGCATGTATAAAGAAAAACTGCGGGAAGAGCATAAAAAACCATGGAGTAAAGCTCTGAAATATATCAGGTATATCTCACTGGCACTGCTGTTTGCAGGTCTCGTGTATGTACCGGAAGTACAAATATTAAAATTCGGCGGATGGCTGCTTATTTTCAGTCTTATACTTTATTTAAGTTCGCTGTATCTTATTTTTATTAAAAACAGAGAGTAAAGCGGGGTAAATTAATCATATGAAATTATTTATTATATTAGGTGCAGTCAATGCATTTATCGCAGTAGCATGCGGCGCATTCGGTGCACATTTACTGGAAGGCAAACTGAGCGCGCATTATTTAGACGTTTGGGAAACTGCAGTTAAGTATCAGTTCTATCATGCACTTGGACTCATCGCGATTGGCGTTTTAATTCAGGTCACAGGCGCACAATTCCTAGTTGCAGCCGGATGGTTCATGACAGCAGGAATCGTCTTCTTTACAGGATCACTTATGGTGCTGGCATTCTCAGGCATCTCAATCCTCGGTGCAGTAACGCCAATCGGCGGAGTGATGTTCTTAATCAGCTGGGCACTTGTTATTATTGGAATCGCAAAACTATAGTATTTATATGTGAAGCCGGGACACGTGGTCCCGGTTTTTTTGTGGTGTGTGTGAGGCTACGTGTGGTAGTTCGATGAGCTGATGTCATAAGGTTCAGGCTCTTTTATCAATCTCCTAAAAAAGTCACCATAAAATTAATTCAAATAAAAATGTTTACAAATGACGCTATTGGTTATATAGTTATATACATAGATATATAACCAGATGACTTAAGAAGAAAATATAAATAGATTACCGGTTAAGGAAGGGAGGATGCGATGTGTCGAACCTGCTGAATGAGAAAAAGCCGATTTATGAACAAATCAGAGATTGGCTGGCGGATCAGATTATTGACGAAACGCTCGCTGAACACGATAAAGTACCGTCGACCAATGAGATTGTCACGTATTTTAAAGTGAATCATATAACTGTTTCAAAAGGTGTTACAGAACTTGTGGAAAACGGCGTATTATACAAAAAAAGAGGTGTAGGAATGTTCGTGGAAGAAGGTGCACGAAACAAACTGCTGGCGTCGAGAAGAGAAGGGTTTGTTGAAGAATATCTGAAGCCGATGCTTGAAGAAGCGAGAAAACTAGATTTAACAGAAAGTGATATACAAAAAATGATTAATGTAAACGGGAGGGACAAATAATGACTTTAAAAATAGAGAATGTAGATTTAAAAATAAAAAAAGACACGATACTGACGGATATCAGCCTTGAGCTTGAGGTGGGGAAAATTTACGGGCTGCTTGGACGAAACGGTGCTGGAAAAACTTCATTACTGTCGTTGATTGCATCGTACAGAAAAGTGACCGACGGCAATATTACATTGGACGGTAAAAAAGTATATGAGCAGGATGACGTGATGCAGCACATCAACTTCCTGTATAACCCGAAAGAAACGAGTGCAGAAATCGATAAGATTACGAAATATATCGAATCCGGCTCCATTTTCCGCAATGATTTCGATAAAGAGTACGCTTACCGTCTGCTTGAAAAATTCGATATCGATACAGACAAAGCATATAGCAAATTATCTCAAGGGCAGCAGGCGGCTGTAACAGCAACGCTTGGTCTCGCATCATTATCGAAAGTAACAATTTTTGATGAAGTGACGAACGGCATGGATGCACCGACACGCGAACTGTTTTACAGCGAGGTACTTGAAGCGGCAAACCGCGAGGAACGTATTATTATTCTTTCGACGCACATTATTTCGGAGATGGAGCACTTATTCGATGAAATTATTATGATTCATAAGGGACAGGTTCTGCTGCAGGAATCAACGTATGAGCTGCTTGAGAAGGGTTATACTGTTGCCGGTAAAGCGGAAAGAGTCAGAGCATTTACAGAAAATAAAAATGTGATTAATGTAAAATTCTTAGGAGCACTGCAGATTGATACGGTACTCGGCAGAGTGACGCCGGAGGAAATGGATATCGCAGCAGATGATCATCTGGATATTTCGCCGTTGAAACTTCAGGAAATGTTTATCAGCCTGACGGATAAAAAGAAAGACGGGAAGTGATTAAATGATTACCCGTAATAAAAAAATGATAAAGAAATTTATAATATGGATTTTTATTGCAGTGCTGGCGATGACAGTGTTCCTAGGTGTGAGTATTTATTTCAGTGATGATACAGGAGATATTTATTATCAGGGATTCTTCAGTTCGCTAAAAATTGCGACGCTTTTATTCGGTCTGATTGCTGTAATTACGCTTAAGAAATATGTCGCGCAGGGATTGTCGCGGAAAACGTTTTTTAAAGATAGCACATTGTCTATTGTCATGATTAGTTTGTATTCACTGTTATTAATAAATGTTTTCGGCTGGCTGCTGAACAAAGTTCCGGCACTTGCAGGACAAATTTTAACGAGTGAGTATATTGAGAATATGATACTTCTAAACGCATCAGCGTTTGTGGCAGCACTGCTTTTTTACTATGTGGGACTCACGATATTTTTCAGTTTTAGAATAAATGGGTGGTTTGGAACATTGGTAAGCATAGTGCTGGGCGTATTTTCAGGCTATATGAGTTTCACGGATATGCTGTTAAACAATCCGGGTCTGTATTTCCTAAGCGCAGGTGCTGCAATGCTTATATTTGGTTATCTCGCTTTCCGTGCAGTCACGGCAGCGTATATTAAAATTTAAAAAGGAGTGAGACCATGACTACTAAATTAAAAGAAACGACGAAAATATTTACAAGCATATTTCCAGTATGGTCACTCTGGTATATCGGGGTTCTGCTGATTGTATATATTATCTCGAATATTTTTACTAGTGAGGGGATTTCATCATTCTTTGGCTTCGGTATGACGGCCAACCGGACCTATCTGTTCGTGCTGGGAATTCTTTCAGTGCTGATGTTTACGGAGTGGGCAGTGAATATGGGAATATCGAGAAAGACATTTTTTAAATCGATGATGATTACAGGACTGATTACGGCGGTGTTTGTAACAGTGATAGTTGGAATTATCACATTTGTATTATCATTCACACCTTTTACGGGTGATTATCTGATAGTTGACGATCTCAGATATTTAACTGAATTTGAATATCTGATCTTCCACTTCATCAGCGGACTGCTGTTCTGGGCATTGGGTATGCTGATAGCCACTGCATTTTACAGAGGATTCTGGGCAGGTATGCTGTCAATTTTATCAGGTCTTGTGGCACTGGTGATTCTGTTTTTTAATGAAGACTTGCTGAATTACCTCGGCTCAATCGGCAACATGACTGTGTATATCGGATTTGCATTGCTAATAGTTTTAACAATGCTTTACAGCTGGATTGGCTACAGAGTTATAAAAAATATACCGATAAAATTCGGATAACAGAAGAAGCGGAATCTCACTCAAGTGGGATTCCGTTTTTCATTATACGAAATCACTCTTCAACAATTTAAGCAGCAAGAGGAGTATAATTATATACAGAGAATTTTTTGAAGGGAAGGATAGTCATAACTCACATAAATATCACTGCTAAACGTTTATGTCTATACATCTTCGGTTTGTTTTTTCTTTCTCTGGGTGTCAGTTTTTCTATTCAAGCTAATCTCGGCGTTTCACCCGTGTCTTCATTAGCTTATGCATTTACACTTTCCACAGGGATTTCTATCGGAATTATGACGATAGCCGCGAACATACTTTTTATTATCATTCAAATTATTTTAAGCAAAAAATTTAATTTAAGAGAAGCGAGTGTTCAGCTTTTAATTGCGTTTCTTTTTGGCTTTATGATGGATATTACATTGTCACTCTTACAAGTATTTCCTGCACCTGAAACATGGGCAATGCGCGGGGTATTTTTGATTATAAGTTTATTTGTAGTATCTATTGGGCTGCTTGGCTATTTTAGTGCAAAATTCCCATTAATGCCTTACGATGAACTCACACATGTTATCAGTGAAAAGTTCAATGTTCAGTTCAGCAAAGCTAAAATTACCAGTGACTTACTAAACGTCGTTGCAGCAGGCATAATATGTATTGTTTTTATCCAGTCATTAGGTTCGATTGGTATCGGAACATTGATTGCTGCGTACTTTATCGGCAAAATTGTAGGTTGGATGATGAAGAAATATCAGCATCATTTAATTCATTGGTCAGGACAGAGAAGGGCAATTGCGGAAGAGGTTATTGAAACAGCAGAACCGACGGAAGATACTGATTTAGAAGAAGGAAATTTGAAACCCGATGAAGAACCGGCAGCTCCATAGTATATGTTAGGAATCTCAAATTATGAGGTTCTTTTTTTATGTAACGGATAATGTGAAACAACGAATCAGTAACTCTTAAAGGGATATTACTTTCAATCACCGGTATTCTTTTATAACATATTACGCAATGAAGAAAAGTGAAAGGAAGCTACCCATGAACCGCATGCCGTTTTTTGATAATGCGAGATTAGTGTTAATTTTTCTCGTAGTATTTGGTCATATGATTCAGCCATTTGCGACTGATTCACAGCTGATCAATTCGATTTATGCATTTATATATATTTTTCATATGCCGATGTTCATTATGCTGGCGGGCTTCTTTGCCAAAGGTATCGGTGAACCGAAATACATTTTAAATCTCGCGAAAAAATTACTGCTTCCTTATTTAATGTTCCAGGGACTGTACACGCTATTGTATTATCTGCTCGAACGTGAAGAGTGGTACAAGGGCATCCTGCATCCGCAATGGGCGATGTGGTTTTTAATCAGCCTGTTCTGCTGGCACATTCTGCTCGTACTGTTTAAAAGAATGCCGGCAGTAGCAAGTACTCTTCTTGCGGTATTTATCGGCATTGCAATCGGCTACGTCGATCTGTCAGCATATGGACTCAGTCTGTCACGCACGTTCGCATTCTTCCCGTTCTTTTTAGCAGGTTACTTTATGAAAAAAGAACATGTTCAGCTGATAAAAACCAAGGCCTTAAGTATCGCATCAGTTATTTTTATGATTGCGCTGTTTGCATTTATTTATCTCTTTATCAACGTGGATGTAACGCTTGATACCGACTGGTTATCCGGTGCAGTCGCTTACCAGCGTCTTGAAGCGGAAATCAGCGGCGGATTGATGCGCCTCATTATTTATATTCTGGCAGCTCTCTTAATTGTCAGTATGATTGCGTTAATACCATCGGGAGATTTCGGCTGGCTGACGAAAATCGGTGAGAAAACATTATATGTTTATCTGCTGCACGGATTTATTATCCAGCCGTTGAGAGAGTTTGAAATACTGTGGTATAACCATTGGTATGAAACGTTCTGGTTCGTGCTGCTGTCAGCATTAATTGTTATTCTGCTTTCAAGTAAACCAGTTGTTGCGGTGACGCGGCCGCTCGTTGAATTGAAGTTGAGGAAATAAAAAAGGACACAGAATCCACACGGATTTCTGTGTCCTTTTGCTGTTTTATGTATGATAGTTCCAATAAAGGGTAATAAATATTAATAGGGCGTTTTACATAATTAAATAACGGTAATGGAGGATTAACATGATTATAAATGTTAGGGAACTGCTGCCATTTCTAATTCCGTTAATAATTTTCCAGCTGCTTTTAATGATTTCCGCCCTGGCAATGATAGTCAAACAGAGGCGCTTTAAATATTTAAACAGAGCGGCGTGGGTAGTTATTGTTGTTGTATTTAATGTTGTCGGACCTGTCTTGTATTTCGTGCTGGAACGTAAATGAATTTTTAAAAAAAGATGATGCAGAAATCCATAAGGGTTTCTGCTTTTTAATTACCTTCTAAGTCAACCAGCGATTGACTTAGAAGGTAATTATGTAAACCGAACTCTTAGCAAGAATTTTTCATTTTCATATAATTTTGGTTGGTCTCAGGTACCTATGTTAATATAAAAGTAAAAAGAATCAGTATTCAACAAACAGGCCAATTCTTTGCTAAAAAAATAACAGCGGAATGTAATTTCAAATAAATTAATAAATTACAAACATAAGGGAAACTGACTAGTATAATGGTTTTTTTGCAAAGGAGTGCGTTGAAGAAATGAAACAAAGTACAAGCTCTTATACATCTCTACCAATCCCTAAAATTCTGCATGAATTGTTCGGGAAGAGAACAACAAAGGTTGAATTAACAATTGTTTTGATTAGCTGCATCGTTATCTCTTCTTTTTTGCTCATACATACATATAGTGAATGGTCCGATCTTACAGTATGGAAAAAGATATTACTATTATTATTGACAGTAGACATTACCGGTGGTGTTGTAGCTAATATTACAAAAGCTACAAATGAATATTATCAAGCAAGTCAGAAAGCAAGATTAGTTTTTTTAGCAATCCATGTTCAACCGCTTTTACTAGGTTGGTTGTTCGGCAATTTTATATTGTGTGTGACTGTTTGGGTTGTAACTACAGTGACTGCATTATTTATTACTAATCTAAGTGGAAAAGGGGTTCAGCGTACTGCTGGAATGGCAGTGGCTCTAACAGGAGTGTGCTTCTTAATTGTGCTGCCTGATATTCATCTCATTTTAAATAGTCTACTCGCATTATATATATTGAAACTTGCTTTTAGCTTTGCAGTTAACCACGATTAAAACTAATTAACTGAAAAATTTCATTAGGATACCTACAAGAGGATGACCAGTAGCGAGAATTTTCGCTTTTGGTCATCCTTTTTTGTTTCTCCCCCTTAGAAAGCTGGAAAATCCCTGCATCTACTTCTGTTGAAACGAGACTGAGTGATGTTATGCCTGTGGTGTTAATTACTGCAGTAGCTTCAATACTCATATTTTAATTGTCGATTGTGACATTTAATAAAGCAGTAATTTGAAGAAAGAGACTCTCGAGTTGAAGAGTCTCCTTTAAAGTTCTTCTGCTTCAATTTCATTGCGGAGCGCCGAAATTTCTGTGCGCGTCATCGGAGCAAGGTGGCCGTGGATATATGTTCCATAAGGGATTTTGTCGACGCTCTTAACGTACTCATAAAATTTGTCTGCATCGTAACCGCCATCCAGTTCGTAAAAATCGCCTGTGTCGGCATCGCCGGCGAATAGAACTTTGTCTTCTTGAATGAAGACGACTGCTCCGTCAGCGGAATGCGGGTTTGTGATTGGTGTCATTTCAACTGTGACATTGCCGAGGTTCAGCGTTAAATCCCCGTCGAATTCAACGTCTGCCGTGATAACTTTTATGTCGGCAATATCATCGTATTCAATTTTTATATGCGTATCGCAGAACTCACATTCCTCGCCGGTTTTAAGACGCTCAGCCATTGCTTCCTGCGTCCATTGCCATTGAGTAAGATTGTTTAAGATTTCATTCGTTTTGGTATGGGTTATCGTTGTGCCTGGGAAAGCATGCATGCCGAATGTGTGGTCCCAGTGCCAATGAGTAATCAGCGCGATTTTCGGATCAGGAAGACCGGCATTTTTAATGGCATCGAGCATTGTGTTTAGGTGAGCTTCGGAATTACCTGAGTCAACAAGCACGCTGAACTTTTCGCCGTGTATGTAGCCGAGATTCGGACGATCGCGGTTACTGTCGAACGGCAATATGTATACGTGGGGTGAAACCTGTTTAAGCATAATCATCTTCCTTTATATAAACAGATAGAAAACCACTTAACTTCTGTTAAGTGGTTTTAATCTTGTCTTATTTTCTTTTCTTACCTTTTGAAGAGGAATTTTTGTCATCTTTGTTCATAAATTTCTGCACTATTTTATTTATAATGATTGGTGCGATAAAAATTGCCGCACGTCTGAGTAAACGTCCCATAAATTTACCTCCTAATTGATAGATAGTTATATATAACCATTATCTCACATAGTAAAACCAACTGGTTAGAAAAACGCACGGGAAAATGCCTTTAACAGTGCTGTGGTAGAGGAGGAGACAGGGATGCGGTCGCATGAGCGATGTTCATCGGACTCAACAGGCTCAATCACCAGCGCACCCGCAAAAAAAAGACGATTCCCGTCAGGAAATCGTCAGTCATAAATAAAATTTATCCGAAGTAATCCGCGATTGCATCGTTCGGGATATGTCCGCCGACGTAGAAGTCGCCGAAGACGCCGTAGCGTGCGCTTGTTTCATCGAATCTCATTTCGTAGATAATCTTTTTGAATTCGAGCATGTCATCTGATAATAATGTAACTGCCCATTCGTATTTGTCTAAGCCTTGTGAGCCTGTGATGTACTGCTTAATCTTGCCGGCATATTGACGGCCAATCATGCCGTGGTCACGCATTAATTTCTTGCGTTCTTCCATTGGCAGCATGTACCAGTTGTCATCGAGGTCGCGTTTTTTATCCATCGGATAGAAACAGATGTATTTAGATTTTTCCAGTGAAGGATATAATCTCTGCTGAATGTGAGGGATTTCCATCATCTCTTCAGGAGTCTTATTTCCGCCTAAGTAGCTGCTCATCTCGATAATTGATACGTATGAGTAAGTTGGGATTAAGAAGTCCGCAATTGCAAGCTTGTTAATTTCAAGTTCAAGATTAATCAGTTCGTCTGCTGTTGGACGCAGCAGCCAGATAATAACATCTGCTTTATGTCCCATGATATTATAGAATGCATAGTCACCTTCGTGTTTTTCATGCACTTCTTCTTGTCTGTTTAAAAAAGCCTGAAGTTCATCTGTCAGAGAATTTCTTTCATCTTTGTCCAGTACACGCAAAGCTGCCCAGTCCACGCTGTAAAGCAGGTGTAAGCTGTACCAGCCATCTATCGTACTTACCGGTTCACTCATCTTAGTCTCTCCTTATTAAGTCATTACTTCTATTCTAGACTAATGGAAAACGTTTTAACAAGAGATTCTGTTTAAAAGATGTGACAAAACACGTATAATATACTTAAAGTATAGTAGCCAAGGAGGATATAATGAGTAAATTCATTAAAGATCTTAAAAATAATTTAAATGGTGAAAATATCAGGATTGTATTTCCAGAAGGTACAGATAAAAGAATTCTGACTGCAGCAGCAGGTCATTTAGAGAACAGCTACGTGCATCCCATTGTTCTGGGAGATGCTGACGAGCTGAATAAAATTGCGGCAGAGGAAAACATTGATATAGAGGGTTTAGAAATTTTAAACCCGAAAAAATCTGATTTAAGCGCGGAGCTTGCGGAGAAATTTTGTGAAGTTAGACAGGGCAAAGTGACGCTGGAACAGGCTCAGGATATTATTCAAAATATAAATTATTTTGGAACGATGCTTGTACATACAGGCTATGCTGACGGAATGGTGTCAGGCGCGATGCATTCGACACCGGACACGGTGCGCCCGGCACTGCAAATTATTAAAACAAAAGAAGGCGTCTCGAAAACGAGCGGTATTTTCTTTATGCGCCGAGGCGATGAACTGTATGTAATGGGAGATTGTGCGATTAACCCGACACTGACTGCTGAAGAGCTTTCGGAAGTTGCGGTTGAAACAGCGAAGACGACGATGAGTTTCGGTATTACACCGCGTGTTGCGCTCTTAAGCTTTTCTTCAAAAGGATCTGCAAAAACAGAAGAAGCGGAGAAAGTCCGTTTAGCCACTGAGTACGCACAGGATAAACTTCCGGATACGTTAATCGACGGCGAGCTGCAGTTTGATGCGGCATTCGTTCCCGGTGTAGCTGAGAAAAAATCTCCGAATTCCCCACTCGAAGGAAATGCGAATGTCTTTATCTTCCCATCACTTGAAGCGGGTAATATCGGTTATAAAATTGCTCAGCGTTTAGGCGGATTCGAAGCTTACGGACCGATTTTGCAAGGCTTGAACAAGCCGGTTAACGATCTGTCACGAGGTACGACGACGGAAGAAGTGTATAACCTGGCATTATTTACAGCAACACAGGTGATGGCGAATCGTCATGACAGCTGAATTTTTTAACGGACCGATGGAAGTCATTGATAGAATGCGGACGGGAAATCCGTTTGAATCATTTGCGTTCGATGACTTCCTGCAGCATCAAATCAGTGAAGACAATGTACCTAAAGTACGGTTTTGGGTGCATTCACCTTATATTATATTAGGACTTCAGGATGCGAGACTGCCAAAACTATCTTACGGACTCGACTACATTTCAGATGCAGGCTACGATTATATCGTGCGCAACAGCGGAGGTTTAGGTGTTGTGCTGGACGAAGGTGTACTGAATATCACTTTGATTTTACCTAAAGCAGATTTTCCTTACATAGAAAAAGGCTATGATATAATGACAGAATTAGTAATAAAAATGTTTCCGGAAGGAAAAATCGAAGCGTATGAAATTTCAGCAAGCTACTGTCCCGGGACTTACGACTTAAGTATCGGTGGCAAAAAGTTCGCAGGCATTTCACAGCGCCGCATTAAAGACGGTGTCGCTGTTCAGATATACTTATCTATTACAGGCAGCGGAGCGGAGCGTGCGTTAATGATGCAGGACTTTTACCGAGATGCACATGCAGCAGACAGTAAAAAGTTCACGTATCCGGTAATTAATCCCGAGCATATGGCATCTTTAAATGAACTGCTCAGTGCGAATTTTACAATTGAAGAAGTTGAAGAACGTGCATTGAATGCACTCCGTGATATGGGTGCGGAAATGACAGATTATCCGGTACTGAACGACGAGCAGCAGGCTCAGTATGAACAGTTCCTCGGAAACATTAAAGAACGTAATAAAAAATACGTAACTTTTGACTGACCAGTATATATTTAATACTGGTTTTTTCATTTTCATGAAAGAAGGAATGGTATGTCGATAAGTTCTTATGCGCCTAAAATTTGGACTAAAGAATTTACAGCAATTTTTGCATTTCACTTTATTTTAATGGGTGCGATGTATTCAACATTAGTAACAGTTGGAAACTATGCTATTGAAAAATACGATGTCAATCCGAGCATTGCCGGATTTGTCGCAAGTATATTCATCGTCGGAGTACTGCTCGGACGCGGCGTCACAGGTTTTCAGATTAATTATCTCGGTGGACGGAAAATTATGTTCATCGGGACAATGCTTTATTTTTTAACTTATATTTTATATTTCTTTGATTTTGGCTTAACATTTTTAATTATCACGAGACTGCTTAACGGTTTCGCGACTGGGATTATCAGTACAGCGCTTAATACACTCGCTACGATCTCTGTACCGGAAGAACGCCGTGGTGAAGGTATCAGTTACTTCAGTTTAAGTATGGTGGTTGCGAGTGCGGTCGGTCCGTTTATCGCGTTTCTGCTTCTCGAACAAATTTCATTTGAAACGATGTTAATTTATGTCGGTATTTTAATGCTGGTTGTCGTTCTAATGCTTCCGCTGATTAAAATTAACAATGTAACGAAGGAAACGGCAGTGAAGCCGAAAAAATTCGTGCTGATAGAGAAAAACTCACTCAAAATGCTTGTGCCCATCTTTCTTATGGGACTCGCATATTCAAGCGTGCTGTCATTTTTAAATACTTATGCAATAGAAATCAATGTCGTTACAGCGGCAAGCTTCTTCTTTATCGTCTATGCGGCGGCAGTACTGGCAACGCGGCCGTTTACAGGCCGGTTAATCGACCGGAAGGGTCCGAACATAGTGATTTATCCGACGTTTATATTGATGGCAATCGGATTTTTCTTACTCGGCAGCACATCGACAGGCATCGTTGTTTTAATTGCAGGCTTTCTTATCGGCCTCGGTTTCGGGAACTTCCAGTCGGCCGCGCAGATTATCTGCGTGAATATGGCATCGAAAGAAAATGTCGGACTCGCGACATCGACGTATTTTATTATTTTAGAAATTGGTCTCGGTTTCGGTCCTGTATTTTTAGGACTGCTCGTACCATTTGCCGGATACAGCGGAATGTATTTACTATTAATTGTACCGATACTCGCTGCAGGCTTCGTTTACTTCCTGATGGTTGGAAAACGCGGCACCGATTCATACAGCTAAACAGGTTGAAACGGTCGGCTTAGCTGGCCGTTTTATGATATTATTGGGGTGTTAAGGGAGGCGTAACAGCGTGATGATGAGTGACTACAGCAGGAAACAATTACAAGAAGAAAAAGTCTTTAAAGATCCGGTCCACCGGTATGTTCATGTCCGCGATCAGGTCATCTGGGATCTGGTGAAAACGAAAGAATTTCAGCGGCTCCGCAGGATAAAACAGCTTGGAACTTTATATTTGGCATTTCACAGTGCGGAACATTCGCGCTTTAACCATTCGCTCGGTGTATATGAAATTGTCCGCCGGATGATTGAGAACTTTGAAGAGTATCCAGAATGGGACAACAACGACCGTTTGTTAGCCTTGTCAGCAGCATTGCTGCACGATCTTGGCCACGGGCCATTTTCTCATACATTTGAAGATATATTCCATACAGATCACGAGGAATATACGAAGAAAATCATTTTGGAAGATACTGAAGTGAACGCAGTATTATCAAAAGTGTCACCGGATTTTCCGCGTGAAGTCGCGGAAGTCATTAACAAGACACATCCGAATAAACTGGTTATCAGTATGATTTCAAGTCAAATTGATGCAGACCGGATGGATTATCTGCAGCGGGATTCTTTTTATACCGGTGTCAGCTACGGTAACTTCGATATGGAACGCATACTCCGCGTGATGCGTCCGTCAAAAGATGAAGTGTTGATTAAAGAAAGCGGCATGCACGCAGTCGAAGATTATTTAATGAGCCGCTATCAGATGTACTGGCAGGTCTATTTCCACCCGGTATCACGCGGTGGGGAAGTTATGCTGAATCTGGTAATGCAGAGGGCGAAAGCACTGTATAAATCCGATTATAGTTTTAAACAGCAGCCTACATACTTCATGCCATTTTTTAATGAGGATGTAACCGTCCATGATTATCTCAGGCTCGACGAAATGGTCGTGAATTTTTATCTGCAGGAATGGGTACATGAAGAAGACGAAATATTAAGCGACCTTGCCGGGCGTTTTGTAAATAGAGATTTGTTTAAGTATTTACCGTTTGATGGTTCGATTATTACGATTATAGAACTGAACGAACTATACAAAAAAGCAGGCATAGATCCGGATTATTACGTCTTCAGCGACAGTTATTCAGATCTGCCGTATGATTATGACAGACCGGGACAAAACAGAAACCGCAGACCGATTCATCTGGTGCGGCCGAACGGTGACATCAGAGAAATCAGTTCCCAGTCGGCAATTATTAATTCAATTACCGGCATTCACCGTTTAGGTTCAAGATTGTATTATCCGAAAGAAAAAATATTGGCGATTAAAGATTTAAGTGTCAAAGCAGAAATTATCAATTTACTGAATGAACTCGATTAGGAGGTATAAAATTGTCTGAAGAACAACCGAAAAAGAAACCTGGATTCCAGTTTAATATTATTAAAAATGATCCGCTCGACGGTCACAGAGGACAAAACTTCGGCTCGATAAGCCTTGAGAATATCGCGCCTGTATATATTAATATCGAAACACAGGAAGCGAAACTAGATATCGGCGGGCTACATGGCAAAGCTGAAGTTGAAAAACGTGTTAAATGGATTAAAGATAAAGAAGAAGTGATGGGTCCGGATGCGAAGGAATATTTCCTTGTCTGGATTGCTGTGGAACGTGCACAAGCCGGTCCGATATATAACGGAGTGGCGGCATGTTACCTAATGGTGAACAAAGAAAAACGCCGCGGTTATAAAATGATGCATGAGCACGTGAACAGTTTAGACGACGCAATGAAAGGCCGCATTAAGCTCGACGCGCTCGATGAACGCTCAAAAGAAACGCTGAAACAGTTTATGATGAACCACAACGAAGAGATGTGGAATATTTCACAAGAAATGCAGGAAGCATTCAATAATTAGCAATATAAAAAGTCCATTGTTAAAATGAATTTTAAACATAATATTTTAGGAGGATTTAAACATGGCAAAATTTGTATTTCAATCTCCAAGCCGTTATGTTCAAGGTACGGGTGTAATTAATGATTTAGGCAAGGAAACAGCAAAAATTGGTAAAAACATCTTACTGATTGCAGATGAAATCGTCTGGGATATTGTCGGAAAATCAGTAGAAGAAAGTTTCAAGAATATAGATGTTAAATATAATCAAATACAGTTTTCAGGTGAAGCTTCGGACAAGGAAATCGAGCGTCTGACTGATGAAGGGAAGAATTTCGGCAGCGATGTTGTTATTGGTCTCGGAGGCGGTAAAACACTCGATACAGCAAAAGCAGTTGCGGATAAACTTAAAGCACCAACTGTAATAGTACCGACTACCGCATCTACGGACGCTCCAACAAGTGCATTATCTGTTATCTACACAGATGAAGGTGTCTTTGAGGGATATAAATTTTATGATAAAAATCCGGATCTCGTGTTGGTAGACAGTAAAATTGTTATCGGCGCACCGCCAAAATTCTTTGCTTCAGGCATTGCAGATGCAATGGCGACATTAGTCGAAGCGAGTGCAACAGTCAGACGCAATGGCGATACGATGGCCGGCGGGAAACCGACTTTAGCATCACAGGCGATTGCTCAAAAAGCTGAAGAAACCTTATTCCTTTACGGTATTGAAGCTTATGAAGCGGCTAAAGACGGCATTGTTACTCCGGCAGTTGAAAAAGTAATAGAAGCGAATACGCTGCTGTCAGGTTTAGGCTTTGAAAATGGTGGACTTGCAGGCGCACATGCTATTCACAATGGTTTCACTGCATTACATGGTGCTATTCACAACTTAACTCATGGTGAGAAAGTGGCATACGGTACGCTTGTACAGTTAGTGCTGGAAGGTCGTCCAGGGAATGAAATAGCTGAGTATGTAGATTTTTACGAGGCTCTGGAAATGCCGACAACATTAGCTGCAATGCACTTATCTGATACGTCTTTTGAAGATTTAGTTGAAGTTGGCAAACTGGCGACGGGGGAAGGCGAAACATTGAAGAACCTGGATCCGGAAATTACGCCGGAACAAGTTGCTGAAGCAATATTAGCTGTAGATAAGTATAACTAACAGTTTGAAAAATATGTCTTTTTTGTGTCTTTTGGATTAGACATTGCACTATGGCCAATCTATGGATAAAATAAAGAGTAGTTATAGACATATAACTAGGACATAAAGGCGGGGCATATTGCCCTGCCTTTTTTAATTTATCATCAGACCAATGATGCTCCTGTTATGATATAATTTACGATACTGAAGGTGATAAAAATGAGCGAAAATATAACACATGAATGCAACTTAACTCAACTGGTGTTCATGCACGGTGAAGAAACAAAATACGAACAGAAGCTCCAAGTATCCGAAGTGGAAAAAGGGGATACTTATTTGCGCTATACAGAAGCGCTGGATGAGCATGAACTAAAAGTAACTGTGCGCCTCGGAGACAACTTCGTTAAACTAAAGCGCAGCGGTATTATCAATATGAATTTTCATTTTGAAGAAGGTGCGACGACGGATACGTTTTACGACTCTCCGGCCGGCAGACACCACTTTGAAATAGTGACACATGAACTTAAAACCGGAGACGGAATACTGAAGATTAAATATGATTTATTTGAAAGCGGCGCGCTGCTCGGAAAATATAAATACACGTTGGAGAGGATTTAATTATGAACTTAAAACAGCAGTTAAAAGAAGCAATTGAAGCCGCGATTAAAAAAGCGGACATAGTGGAAGAAATTCCTGAAGTTAAAGTGGAAGTACCGAAAGACAAAAATAACGGAGACTTCTCAACGAACGCAGCAATGACACTGACGAAGCTTGCACGTAAAAATCCTCGCGACATCGCACAGGCGATTATCGATAACATCGACAACGAAGAAGCAAGCATTCAGGAAGTCAGCATCGCTGGACCGGGTTTTATCAACTTTAAAATGAAGACAGCGGAACTCGCTAACGTGATTTACACTGTTCTTGATAAGAAAGAAAACTACGGGCGCACAGAACTTGAGACTGCTGAAAAAGTACTGATTGAATTCGTGAGTGCAAATCCGACTGGTGATCTGCACATTGGGCATGCGAGAAACGCATCTGTCGGTGCAACGCTGTCGAACATTCTGGACTTCGCGGGTTACAATGTGACGCGTGAATATTATATTAACGATGCCGGCAATCAGATCAACAATCTTGCGAAATCGATTGAAGCACGTTTCTTTGAAGCGCTCGGCGAAGAGCTGAAGATGCCTGAGGACGGCTATAACGGTAAAGATATTAAAGTGATCGGCGAGAAACTGGCGTCGGAGCACCCTGAATATAAAGAACTTGAAGAAGCAGAACGTATTTCTAAATTCCGCGACCTTGGTGTTGAATACGAAATGCGTAAACTGAAAGCCGACCTTGCAGAATTCCGTATTAATTTCGACAGCTGGTTCAGTGAAACAGCGCTGTATGAAAGCGGCGAAATCGATGAAGCAATGACGAAGATGAAAGATAACGGTTATGTATTTGAAGCGGACGATGCGACGTGGTTACGCACGACGGATTTTAAAGACGATAAAGACCGCGTACTCGTGAAAAGCGACGGTACGCTGACTTACTTAATGCCGGATATCGCATATCATTACGACAAAGTTGAACGCGGCTTCGATAAGCTGATTAACTTATTCGGTGCGGATCACCACGGTTACATTAACCGTCTGAAAGCATCTTTAGGCGCTTTAGGTGAAAGTCCTGAAAAACTGGAAATCCAAATTATGCAGCTCGTTCGTTTAATTGAAAACGGCGAAGAAGTGAAGATGAGTAAACGTACGGGCAAGGCAGTTACACTGCGCGATTTGATCGACATGATTGGTGTGGACGCAGCACGTTACTTCATGATTATGCGTTCAACAGACACTCATTTCGACTTCGACTTAGACCTTGCGCGCAGTGAATCAAGCGATAACCCTGTGTATTATGCACAATATGCGCATGCGAGAATCTGCAGTATTTTACGCCAGGCTAAAGAACAGGGCTTTGAAATCGACACGGAGAATCCGGTTGATATTATTGAAAACGAGCAGGCACTAGAGCTGCTTAAAAAAGTATTGGAATTCCCGAACATCGTTAAAGGTGCAGCGGAATCACGTGCAACACAGCGAATTCCTAACTACATCCACGATCTTGCAGCAAGCTTCCACAAATTCTATAATGCGGAAAAAGTACTCGGTGAAGATGCCGATAAAACACGCGCTTATATGTTAATGATCGAAGCTGTGCGTCAGACACTGGAAAACGCACTCCGTCTGATCGATGTATCAGCACCTGAGAAAATGTAAATTAATAGGTTGAAGCCCGAACTGTGAAGTTCGGGCTTTTTTTTTATTAGGTAATTACCCTGTATAAGGAGGCGGAACTTTAATATAATGAAGGTGACGACGACACTTAAAGCCTGTTGGGCGTTGTCGTTGAAGGTAACGACGACACTTAAAGCCTGTTGGGCGTTGTCGTTGAAGGTGACGACGACACTTAAAGCCTGTTGGGCGTTGTCGTTGAAGGTGACGACGACACTTA
>JBQDHL010000001.1:57984-68414 GCA_052093725.1 Jeotgalicoccus sp.
ACGACGACACTTAAAGCCTGTTGGGCGTTGTCGTTGAAGGTGACGACGACACTTAAAGCCTGTTGCGCGTTGTCGTTGAAGGTAACGACGACACTTAAAGCTTGTTAAACGTTGTCGTTGAGGGTAACGACGACACTTAAAGCCTGTTGAACGTTGTGGTTGAAGGTAACGACAACACCCAATCATTCCTCTACGAAAGGAGAACTACATAATTGAAAAATATATACATATATTTATCGCTGCTAAGCATATTTTTACTCGCTGCATGTAATAACGATAGCGATGACCAGAATCAAATGACAAATACAAATAGTGAAGATATACGAATCATTTCTCTGATGCCGAGCAACACGGAAATAATTGCTGAGCTTGGTATGACCGAGAATCTTGCAGGTATTACAACTGCGGATAATTTCCCTGAAGATTTAAATGAAAATATTACGCGTCTCGATACTTTCGCACTGGATGAGGAGTCGATGATGGCGTTACATCCGACGCATATCGTGTCGCACGAAGCGAATCACGATGCTAACAAAAATATCATCGACAGAGTCGCAGCGAACACCGGTGCTGAAACTCTTATCGTTAATGATGCTGAGAAAATTAATGAGATTTACGGCACAATTACTGATGTTGGGACGTTTATCGGCAAAGAAATAGAGGCTGAAGAATTGAATGCATCACTGCAGCAGGATGTTGAAAGTATTAAAAATGAATATGCGAATAAGGATGAACAAGATAAAGGGCTCATCCTCATTTCTACTGCACCTGACATATATATAGCAGGGAATAACACGTTCATCGATGATTTTTTAAAGACGCTTAATATCGGCAATGTTTTTGAAGATGTGAACGGCTATCCGGCGATTACTTCAGAAGATTTAATTGCGCGTGAACCCGGGACTGTCATTTCAACGCTTGGCATCAGCAATGAGGAACTGACGAATGAACTGAATAATATTTCCGGTCTTGAAGGCGCACCGATTACCCGCGAGGAAAATCAATGCACGCCGAATCCTGATACAGTCTCGCGTCCGGGACCGAGATTTACTGAAGGGTTAGCTGCAATCGCGGAGTGTGTGTATGAATAAAACCAATTCAATTCTCGTCATTCTTTTAATTATCAGCGTGATTATGAGTATCTTTATCGGTTCGGTAAATTTCCGGGAAATATCAAATATGCAGGCGTTCAGTATTATGCTCGACGTACGGCTGCCGCGTGCGCTTATGGCAATATTAGTCGGAGCCGCACTCGCAATGAGCGGGGCGGTATTTCAGATTATCCTAAAAAATCTGATGGCAGACAGCTTCACTCTCGGCATGGCAAATGGTGCAGTGCTGGGGGCGGCAATTACTGTGGTTACTGTTATTCCGGCAGTATTCGCACCAGTTCTCAGTATTATTCTCGGATTGTTAAGCTTGCTGCTCGTTCTTGTAATTGCACGGAAACTCGATTTAACTTACCGTCCGGAAACATTAATAATTACAGGTATTCTGCTCGGGGCACTGCTGTCCGGCGTGCTCTATATTATTATCCTGTTATTTCCGGAAGATACTGCGAATATCGCACGCTACATGTTCGGTTCGCTTGGAGGTGCGGATTTCACGAAAGTGTCAGTATTATTAATCCTGACAGCAGTGTCCTTTATCATTTTAGAACGATACGGACATGTGCTTGATCTGCTGAAACTCGGTGACATTAGGGCGCACGCGCTCGGTGTTAATGTCAGCGTCATCCGTCCTGCACTGTTAATCACAGCCGCAGTGCCGCCGCTCGTTGCGATCAGTTACACCGGAATTATTGCACTCGTCGGGATTATAATTCCTCAGATTATTTTATATATTAAACCGATGGCCTTCCGGCCGTTGTTAAAACGGTCAATTTTACTCGGCGGGCTTTACGTGCTGATTATTGATACGCTCGGGCGTACGCTGATCGCTCCCTTGCAAATTCCGACTGGTGTAATGGTCATGCTGTCGGCTGTGCCACTGTTTATATTTCTTCTGTATAAACGTATTCTTGTGAATCCGCGTTAGCGAAAAGTCCCGGGAGTCTTTCTGTCAGAATATTATGGATTAATTAGTAAACGGACGTTAAAGAATGTTATATTTATAAAAAAGGGGGGAATTCGATGAGCAAAGTTTCTATTGATGATATTTTCAAAATTAAGTCGGTGTCTTCACCGAAAGCTGTACCGCAGTCCGACAGAGTCACTTACCTTGTGACAGCGACTGATGAGGATAAGGATACTTATTATTCATATCTGCACAATTTTGACGGCAGGGGTACTATCCAGCTTACATATAAGGATGAGACTATAACGAACGTCGCTCATTCACATAACGGGGCGCTGACATTATTTACAGCACCCGATGACGATAAGAAACCGCAGGTGTTTATACTGAGACATGCCGGTGGTGAACGTGAACAGCTGACGCACGAAGATGATGGGGTATTCGGCGCGCAGTTTTCACAAGATGGAAATTCGGTGTTTTATCACGTTTCCGTTGAGCAGAATAAAGAAGAAAATAAAGACAAAGACGATAAAGATAAAAAACCTGAAGCTGCAGTGATTACCCGCATGAAATATAAAAGCGACGGCGGTCCGGGACCGTACGGCGTATTAAAAGAGAAATATACAGCAGTGAAATCGGTTGATATTAAATCAGGTGAAACAGCGACTGTCTTGTCGGGAGAAGAAAACTTTACGCTTTACGATGTTTTTGAAGGCGGTTTTATATACGCAACTGACGTAAGCGACAATCCGGATTTCAATTTCGCACAAAAACTTTATCTCCGTAAAAATGATGAAGATACATTAATACGCGATGATGCCGGCTTTATGAAGGCGGAAATTTCAGCGGATCAGAATTATATTTTAATGACGTTAATGACACGTAAGTTTGAAAATGCGACGCACCCGCACATCGAAATTTACGATGTGAAAAATAACGACAGAATTGATGTCACGACAAAACTGGATAAGCCGGTCGGCGGACTTGTTGCGCAGGATACACAGCAAAATGCAGAGGGCAATACAGCGGAGTGGATATCAAATACTGAGTACGTATTTCTCGTGTCGGAATTCGGCAGTGTGAACTTATACAAAGGTGATATTGAAGGGAATATCCGTCCGTTATTACGCGGAGAGCATAATATTTTCGGTATGGATGCCGACGCGGATGCAGCGTATTTAACAGTTTCTACGCACGTATCACCAAGCGAATTATATAAATTTGATTTTAAAACTGAAGCACTGACGCAGCTGACAGAAATTAATTATGATTACGTCACGGATACTGAACTTGTTAAACCGGAACTGATTGAGTTCACAAGTTTCGATGACACGGCAGTTCAGGGCTGGTTTATGAAGCCGGCAGGATATGAAACTGGTAAAAATTATCCGATGGTCACTAATATTCACGGCGGACCGCATGCGTTATATGCGAACACGTATTTCCATGAAATGCAAGTGCTCGCAGCAAAAGGGTATGCAGTACTGTTTATTAATCCGCGCGGCTCGCACAGCTACTCACAGGAATTCGTTGACGCAGTACGCGGGGACTACGGAAATGGTGATTACAAAGATATTATGACCGCAGTTGATTATATTACTGATAAGTATGACTGGATTGATTCAGACAACCTCGGTGTGACAGGCGGCTCTTACGGCGGCTTTATGACGAACTGGATTGTCGGTCACACGAACCGCTTTAAAGCAGCGGTAACACAGCGTTCAATCAGTAACTGGATCAGTTTCAGAGGGGTATCCGATATCGGCTATTACTTTACGGACTGGCAGATTTTAGCCGGGCTCGATGACCTCGATAAATTGTGGCATCATTCACCGTTGAAATACGCTAAAGACGTTGAGACTCCTTTATTAATCCTTCACGGTGAACAAGATATCCGCTGTCCTATTGAACAGGGAGAGCAGCTGTTTATCGAGTTGAAATCGAGAGGGAAAGAAACAGAATTTGTCAGATTTCCGGAATCATCACATGACTTATCACGCTCGGGCAAACCGAGTTTGAGAATGCAGCGTTTAGCTCATATCGCGCGCTGGTTCGAGCAGTATTTAACTCACAATTAATTGGAGGAAAATTTATTTATGACAGTTAAAATCGAAGCACTGACACAAAGCGTGAAAGCAGACTACTCAATTATTTCCGATCCGATGAACATATTTTACTTTACAGGGGTGCATTTAGATCCGCACGAAAGATTATTGCTCCTTCTAGTCGATAATAAGACGCTGGACACAGCGATGATTTACCCGGCGCTGGACGACGAAACGGTCAAAGCAAATACTGACCTTACAACTTATCTGCCGCACGATGACAAGGATGACGCATTCCAGTATGTGTTCGATACAATTGCAGACGATAAAACAGTCGCGGTTGAAGGTGAGCATTTAATTTATTCGAGATATTTACGCTTAATTGAAAAATATGCCCCTGAAAATATTTCAACGCTGGATGATGAAGTGAATTATCTCCGTGGTAAAAAGAATGAACACGATAAAGCTGAGATTCAGCGTGCAGTCGATATGACTGAAAAAGCATTGGAAGATTTAAAAACGATTACTGTAGAAGGGAAAACTGAGATGCAAGTTTCAGATTTCCTCGTTAAGCAGTTTAAATCATACGGAGCAGTTGGCCCAAGTTTCGGACCGAGTGTACTTGCCGGTAAAAAATCAGCAATGCCTCATGGTGATACAGGTACAGACGTAATTCATCGCGGAGATTTCCTGTTAATCGACTTCGGTGTGGTTTCGGATACAGGTTATGTATCGGATATGACGCGCACGTTTATCGTGGGAGAAGCGACAGAAAAACAGGAAGAGATTTATAAAACTGTATTGCGCTCAAATCTTGCGGGTATTAAAGCCTCTCAAAAAGGTACGGTAATGGGTGATATTGACCGTGCATCACGCGACGTGATTGACGATGCAGGATACGGTGAGTATTTCATGCACCGCATCGGGCACGGGCTTGGTCTTGACGTACACGAGTCACCATCAATTCACGGCGGTAACACGGACAAGCTTGAAGCGGGTCACGTGATGACGATTGAACCGGGAATTTATATTCCTGAAGTCGGCGGTGTGCGTATCGAAGATATGCTGTATATTGATGAAGAGACAACGTATAATTTCAATAGTTTTCCAAAAGATTTTGAATCGATGATTATTAAATAATTTAATTTAGGAGCTGCATGTGATTATGACAAACAAGACTAGAATTGAATCGGATTTCCTTGGGGAAAAAGAAATTGATGATACTGCTTATTACGGTGTTCAAAGCCTTCGTGCTCTTGAGAACTTCCCGATTACGGGTTACCGTTTAAATACAGATTTAATCCGCGCTTTAGGAATGGTTAAAAAAGCAGCGGCACTTGGAAACTACGCGAACGGCGTGTTGGAAGAAGATAAAAAAGATGCAATTGTCCAGGCGAGTGAAGAAATTATTGCCGGAAAATTGCATGACGACTTTATCGTCGATCCGATTCAGGGCGGTGCAGGGACTTCAACGAATATGAACGCTAACGAAGTCATTGCAAACCGTGCACTTGAAATTATGGGACGCGACAAAGGCGACTATGACTTTATCAGTCCAAATAACCACGTGAACATGTCACAGTCGACAAACGACGCATTCCCGACATCACTGCACGTTGGTCTTTTAATCCATGCAGAAAGCCTGCTTGAGACGATGAATACGATGCGTCAGGCATTTGAAGCAAAAGCTGTTGAATTTGACCACGTGATTAAAATGGGACGCACGCACATGCAGGATGCAGTGCCGATTCGTCTTGGCCAGGAATTCAGTGCATATGCGAAAGTATTATCAAGAGATATCCGCCGCGTATCGAACTCGCTTGAAAACCTTTATGAAATCAATATCGGTGCAACAGCAGTAGGGACAGGATTAAACGCTGATCAGAAATATATCGATACTGTAGTTGAAGAGCTGAGCAAGATATCGGGATATAAGTTAAAATCTGCTGAAAATTTAGTTGATGGAACGCAGAATACTGATGCATATACAGAGATTTCTTCGGCCCTGAAAATTTGTATGATTAACATGTCGAAAGTTGCAAACGACTTCCGTCTGATGGCATCAGGACCGAAATCAGGACTGTACGAAATTAACCTGCCGGCACGTCAGCCAGGTTCATCAATCATGCCGGGTAAAGTTAACCCGGTTATGGCTGAAGTACTGAACCAGATCGCATTCCAGGTTATCGGGAACGACAACACAATCAGTCTTGCATCAGAAGCGGGACAATTTGAACTGAACGTAATGGAACCGGTACTGGCATTTAACCTGATTCAGTCAATCGACATTATGAACAACGGCTTCAGAGTGTTCACTGAAAGATGTATTGCAGGCATTACAGCAAACGAAGAACAGATGAAATCTTACGTTGATAACAGCATCGGTGTAATTACAGCTCTTGTACCTCATATCGGTTACAAGAAAGCATCAGCGATTGCAGTTGAAGCAATCCAGACAGGCGCACCAGTACGCCAGTTGTGCTCTAAGTATGAAGTTCTTACAGAAGAACAGCTTGATCATGTGCTTAACGCATTTGAAATGACAAACATCGGCGTATCGAAACTGCCGGAATAATTTTTGTGTAAAGATGATAAACGCCCGGACTCCTTGAGTGGAGTTCGGGCGTTTTTTTTAATTTTCTTCCAGGAAGATGTAGGGCATGTTTGAACTAAGATTATTATTAATATTAATTAACTGGGTAGTGTCTTCACTGTCATCGAGTTCAGAACTTTCTATTGCGCCAGTGTAGCTGTAATACTCACCCGGTGTTTCCTCAAACTCAGTAAATAGTATTTTTAGTGATGAATCTCCATCTTCAACTTCAATGTTTAAATCTGTATCCTCCAAAGTATATGTACCGGGATAAGAATTACCATTTTGTGTAAGTGTCACTTCATCTGCTGACTCAAAATCAAAAACCATCATGCTGGAAGAAAACTTAATATCAGCGCTCTCAGCTTCTTTTTTTGAAACCGTGGGATCCTGCGAAGATAATCCTAAAGACTTGCCTTCCAGCCCTGTTTTTTCACCGTTGCCGCAGCCTGCTAATATTACTAGAGCAAGACCTAATACTGTTAAAAAAAGTTTATTCATAGATGCACTCCTTACGATTGTCGATAATGTAAATATACCATTGTTGTAATCGTTTTCATATTTAAATATTGTAATCCGTAAAGTTTTTGCGTTCATGTATATGTAAGCTCGGATTCGTCTGTTTGAGGATACTTCATGTATATGCAAATGACGATGCGTAGGCATGAGACAGCCTCGTATCTATGATTCGGATATTACGTATATATGAGAATTCGTCATGACTATGTAAAAGATAATTCGTAGTCATGAGGCCGTCTCATGTATTTTCATACGGATGAAAACTCCTTATTAACCCGATGAAGTCCCCACATTAGGACAAAAAACTTTAATCACCCCAACGAGCACACAAAACCGCAGGAAATTGAGCTGATTTTTAAAAGTGCAGCAGCTAGTCAGCAAATAAGCATCCCGGGATGCATTTCCTCCCGGTTTACGTGTAAAATAAGGGTAATAGCTATAATGAATATGGCGGGAGGCAGACAACATGGATATACAGACTTTTTATCAAACGTATTTAGGCGAACATGAACTCATTCGGGCGAGTTTGTTTAATGCGGGAAATTTTACGACTAATGAATCACTGATAAAATATAAGATGGAAGAACTTGAGTCACAGTCTGCTTTGAATGAGATGTTCGAGCATTTATCGATGGCGGAAGCGAAGTTGTTAAGACGTTTATCGACTGAGGAGTCTTACGATAATGTGCATAGAGTGTCATATTTAACGACGAAGTATCCGACACTGATCGACTATCAGTATATTTTGGAAGATAACGGGACTGAAGGGGTTATTCATTCTGAAGTAGTTAACGTGCTGAACAGCGCGCTGCAGCAGACAGGGATATTCCCCTACACACCGATGTCGATTCCGGACAGCGAGACGATTGAGCCGCAGGACATATCGAAGCTGGAGAAAATATACAACGGTCCAATCTACTGGCTCTACAATAACTTAACTTTTATTGAACTGCGCCAGACGATGGCGAAGCTGAATATTAAATCCGTCGGGCAGTACAAAGATGATTACTTAAATGAAGTCATCGGCCATTTAACTGCACCGGAATATTTGCCGGTCGCGCTGAATCAGCTGGACGATGTGTCTTATTCACAGATTAAAGATAACGTTAAAAAAGACTATTCGGTCTATGAAAATCACCCGCGCTGGCAAAATGCACTTGAAACCGGCCTGCTTGTTAAAGTACATCAGGATTACCTGGTTATGCACCGAGATGTACTGGCTGCACTGAAGAAAGTGAATTTCAAAAAGAGCGCAAAAGAAGTCCGGTCGGAAACACCGGATAACTATAACGCATATCGCGTGACATGTAGGATTAACGGCTGTGAAGATATTTCCCGGACAATATCTATTCCTGCACGCATGAACTTTTTGGAGCTTGAAATTATTATCTGCGAAGCATTCGGCTGGAATAATATCGGCAGCGGAGAGTTCATGACTGATAAGGATTTAATTGCGAATGAAGACGGCGTAAATAAGAATGCACTCATGGTCGACGTGTATTTAACGAATGAATACATTCAATATTTATACGACTCGGACGATGATTATGTCGTGGATGTTACGCTTGATTCAGTAACGAATATACTGAAGCCGATTCCTGAAGTCGTGAGCTACAGTGGAGAAGTCCCGATTGAAAATATCGGCGGTGTCGACAAATTAGTAGAAACTTTAAATATTCTACAAGATAAAAACCACCCTGACTATGTTCGTACGTATGCGAATGCACGCACGAAAAATTACCGGGAACGCTATCCGGTCAGTGCGACGAATAAAAAACTCGCACGGCTGTTCAACAGAGGCAATCCAATCACTTAAGGAGGATAACGATGGATTTACAAACCTTCTACAAAACTTATTTGACGTACTTACATCTGGATAAAGTAGGGGAATCATTATCCAAGCTTGAAAAGATTATAGAAGATACAATAGAAGAAGCAAGTTCTGATGATTATTTAACACTCCTCGGAGACAGTTTGAAGATTGAAGAAATCGAACTGATAAAACGCTATTCGAATGCATTGACCGGCGATAATATTATTACGATGCCATTCAATCCTGAAGAGAATCCATTTTTAATATACAATCATCATCTGCTTTATATCGGAGACGGTATGGCGGTTATGCATGAGGAAGTTATCGATGGTATTTTAAGAAACTTCGGTTCGACGATTCATTTAGCGCCGTTGCCGGAAGGTATCAGCGCATCTAACGTTACTTTAAATAACGCAGAATATACGACGACGGTGAATCTGCTGGATTATCCGATAATCGAATTCTACGATTTACTGTTAACCGAAGATCATATGAATTTAATCGCGCAGAACCTTGACCTTGAGTTAGAAGAGTATACAACACGTGCTCAAATTATTAACGCAATATCAAAACGGCTTGTGCATAAAGCATATATCGAAGAAAAAATTAAGATGTTTGATGACGAAGAATTGGCACGTTTTAAAGAAAAGCTGAACCGCGGTGAAGTTTTGTTTACTGAAGAAGAGGGTAGTTGGGATACATTCCTCGCTACAGGCATCGTAATGCCATATTTACCTCACGCAGCAATACTGCCGCTAGTTTTGTTTCACTTCTTTACAGAAGAGATTTTTAATTAATTCTAAAAAGGGGTAATGGACATGTCATTAAAAGAGAAGTTATTTAAACAGCTTGAAGAGAATGAACCCCGCATGATTGAAATCAGACGTCATTTACATGAAAATCCTGAATTGTCATTTAAAGAAGAAAAAACTGCTCAGTTTATCGAAGAGTTTTATAAAGATAAAGACGTGTCGCTGACAACGAATGTCGGCAACGGCTACGGTATTATCGTTGAAATAGAAAGTGGAAGAGGCGACGGACCAACAATTGGTCTCCGTGCAGATTTTGATGCACTGCCGATTCAGGAAGAAGCAGATGTTGAATTTAAATCGAAAAATGACGGTGTTATGCATGCTTGCGGTCACGATGGGCATACAGCATACATGTTAATTTTAGGTGAGGCATTAATCGATTTGAAAGATGAATGGAAAGGTAAAATCAAACTCATTCATCAGCACGCGGAAGAAATCCCGCCAGGCGGTGCGAAGAGTATCGTAGAATCAGGGGTTTTAGATGATCTCGATGAAGTGTACGGTATTCACCTGTTCCCGACGCTGGATCTTGGAGACATTACAGTATGTCCAGGTGAAGCGATGACAGGACGTTCGAACTTCGATCTTAAAATTCAAGGTTCAGGCGGCCACGGTGCAATGCCGCATACGAC
>JBQDHL010000002.1:0-25259 GCA_052093725.1 Jeotgalicoccus sp.
CCTTTAATAAAATAGCTTAGTCAAAAAGTTCAACTTTTTGGGTTCACTACAAAATATGCCGGGTTCTAATGTATTTTACTATTCTTCAATTGTTACCTGATCCACATGGTAAATACCCTGTGCGTCAACCGAGAAACCTTTAACATTGCTGCTTAAGCCTGTTAAGTAGTTCTGGTGATGAATGTACGCCATAGGCGCTGATTTAACCAGTTGTTCCTGAAGTTCTGAGTAAATTTTAAGTCGTTCTTCTTCATCAGTTTCCTGACGTCCTGCTTCAAGTAATTCGTCTACTTTATCGTCTGATAAGAATGAACGGTTACCCGGGTCACCATGCATTGATGAGTGGAATAACGGATAAGTTCCGTAGTCCGCGTCACCCGTTACAGTTGACCAGCCAAGGATAAACATGTCGTGGTTACCAGCTGCTGTTTCTTCTAAGTACGCGCCCCACTCCATTTGTTCAACTGTAAGGTTGATACCGATGTCTTTAAGTGATTCTTGTAAGTAGATTGCAGTGTTAACACGTTCTGGTGAGTCGTTAGTCAGAATTGACAGATCAAATCCGTCTTCATAACCCGCTTCTGCCATTAATTCTTTTGCACGGTCAAGGTCATAGCTGATACCTTCAACGTTTTCATCGTAACCGAATACTCCTGGAGCAAGTGGTCCATTTGCTGGAATACCTACGCCGTCGTAAACACCGTTAATGATTTCTTCACGGTCGATTGCATAAGAAATTGCCTGACGAACTTTTTCATCGTTTAATGGTTCTTTTTCAGTATTGTAACCAACGTAAGAAAGTGACATTGACTCTGTTTCGTCAAGTTCAGTATTTTCATCGTTTGCAATGCGGTCTGCGTTGCTTGATTCAACTGCACCAGCAATATGCGAGTCACCTGATCCAATTTCAGCAATACGTGCTGCTGTTTCAGGAACTACTTTAAATGTTACTGTGTCCAGTGTTGCAGCTTCACCGAAGTAATCGTCGTTGCGCTCAAGTACAACTTTTTCACCTGGTGTGCGTTCCTGTAATTTGAATACGCCTGTCCCTACAGGGTTAGCAGTAACGTACTGTCCAAGTTCAGATGAAATTGCATCCTGAACTTCTTCAGCTTCGCCGCTGTCGCGTAATTCATAATACTCTTCTGCAGTCATATCTTCACCAGCAGCATCAAGTGCTTCCTGGTAATCAGTATCGATAACATCTTTACTGATCATACCGCCGCCATCATGCGCAAGGTGTGCAAGTAATGGAGCAAACGGATATTCAGTCGTAATTTCAACTGTGTACTCATCTACAGCTTCAACATCAGTAATCATTTCGTATAAGAACATACGAGGTGATGCTAAAGCCGGGTCAAGTACGCGGTTAAGGTTCGCAACAACAGCTTCCGCATTGAAAGGCGTGCCGTCATGGAAAGTAACATCGTCACGGAGAGTAAAGCTCCATGTTGTGTCATCTACAGGTTCCCATTCAGTCGCAAGACCGGGTTCCACTTCCATATCTTCATTCAGGATAGTCAGTCCATTGTATAAGTTGTAACGTACGTTTGATGATGGTACATCGTTATTACCGTGCGGGTCCATTGATACGATGTCACTCATTTCTGAGATAACAAGGTCCTGACCGCTGGCCGGTGTACCTTCTGCTGCTCCGTCTTCCCCTTCAGGCTCAACGTCGCTGTCGCTTGTACAAGCTGCCAGTACTAATGTGAACATCAGCACTAAACTTAAAGTAAGCAGTTGTTTAAGGCTCTTCATTATGTATTTCCCCCTAAATTAATTTTAAATTTTAGAACTATTTAGAATTCTAAAATTTCACTCTTATAATATTACCGTATAACAATTTTTCTTACAAGGTTGAATTTTGAAAATATTAACAATGAAATAATTTGCTGTTATTTCTTCAAATTCCAACTCTCCATCACTATAGCATTACCTTTATTCAAAATAAAGCGCTTTCAATAAATTTTTATAAGTTCATGCATAATTGAAATAATTAAAAGTATGCAGCCATGACATTTCAAATTGTCATGGCTGCATAGTGAAATTTTTATATTTATTCCTCTTCGATATATGTCTCGCTGAAGTCCAGCATATTGAAACCGTTAGCTTTAAACTCATGCACGTTGTCATTATGTGCATTTAAATATTCTCCGGGACGGACAGGCTGCGGAGTACCTTGCGGCTTTGACATGGTAATCCGAAAGGTCCCGGAGTACCTCGCGGCTTTGACATGGTAATCCGAATGGTCCCGGAGTACCTCGCGGCTTTGACATGGTAATCCACCCGCCGCAAATACCAAAAAACCACCCGCAAACCTTAATAATAAGATTTACGGGCGGTTTATCTTGTTAATTATTCAGTTATTGCATTGAAGTTCCTCTAAAGTCGAAGATGTTGTATGCATCCCCTTCGAATCCTTCAACATGATTGCCGTATGCGTTTAAGTTTTCACCGTGGCGGATGAATATTGCCGGTGCTTCGTCTACTAAGAGTTGCTGAGCGTCCATGTAAAGCTGTTCGCGTTCGCTCTCTTCAGTCGACTGACGTGCTTCGTCTAAAATACTGTCAAGTTCAGGGTTGTTGTAGAATGAACGGTTACCAGTGTCACCGATATTATCGCTGTGGAATAATGGTGCGATTCCGTTATCCGGGTCACCTGTTGAGTTGCTCCAGCCAAGGATGAACATATCGTGTTCCCCTGCACCAGTCGCTGCCAGGTACGCACCCCACTCAACTTGTTCAACGTTTACTTTAATTCCGAGTTTGCTTAATGATTCCTGAAGCCATAGTGCAACGTCGACACGTTCAGGGTTATCATCGTTAACCATTAAGTTGATTGTTAAATCTTCAACGCCTGCTTCATCAAGCAGTTCCTGTGCACGTTCCATATTATAGTCTAATCCTTCAAGGTCTTCAGAATAGCCAAGTACTCCTGGTGCAAGCGGTGCTTCTGCCGGTGTACCTGAACCATTGTAAACTCCGTCAAGTACAGCTTCACTGTCAAATGCATGAGTGATTGCCTGACGTACTTTCGGATCATTGAATGGTTCTTTTTCAGTATTGAAACCGATGTAGTCTATTGATACTGAGTCGTTGCGTGACAGTGTTACGTCTTCGTTGCTGTCAACACGTTCAATATTACTTGAAAGTGTTGCAAGAATTGCGTCTGATGAACCTGACTCCAGCTCAGCAATACGTGAACCCGGTTCCGATACTACTTTGAAGTTTACACCGTCAAGCAGTGCAGTATCTCCCCAGTACTCATCGTTACGTACTACAGAAGTCTGTTCACCGGGGCTTCTCGAATCAAACTTAAAGTAGTTTGTTCCAACCGGTTCAGATTCAACAAGCTGGCCGACAAATGAACTGATTTCATTCGCTACAGCTTCGTGTTCGCTGCCACCTTCAGCGCGCAGTTCGTAATACTCTTCAAGCGATAAATCGCTCTCTGCCTCATCAAGTGCCTTCTGGTAATCAGCATCGATTAAATCTTTACTGATCATTTTACCTGCACCATGCGTTAAGTTGTTCGCAAGTGGTGCGAATGGATACTCAGTTACAAGTTCGATATTGTAATCATCGATAATGTTAACTTCAGTTACCATGTCTAAAAGGAATGAACGCGGTGAAGCTTTCGCTACATCTTTCACACGTTCGATATTCGCTTTAACTACCTCAGCATTAAATTCACTGCCATCATGGAAAGTAACTCCTTCTCGGAGTTTAAATTTCCATGTTGTATCGTCAACCTGTTCGTACTCTTCAGCTAAAACAGGAACGATTTCAAAATTCTCATCCTGCTTTAACAGCGGCTCATAAATTGTATCGCGGATTTGTTCAGACGGCACATCGTTACTGCCGTGCGGGTCCATCGATACCGCATCACTAGGTATTGCCAATGTCAGAGTGCCGCCTTCCTGAGCTGCAGCCTCTTCACCTTCTGTCGCTTCCTCTTCCACGTTACTGTCATCAGTACATGCTGCGAGAATAAGTATAAATACACCGAGTAATGCGATAAAACTAAACTTCTTCATTTGATTCCCCCCAATTCCAAGAAGCTTAAAATAACTTCTTATAATATTCAGAATTTTACACTAAAAATTAAAATTGTACAACTATCATTTCAGAAAAATCTAATTATTGTATACGCTTACTTATATCCGCATGAATAAGTATTAAAAGTTCATATAAATAGTTTATTCGGTTCCTTATAAAAACGTCCCTGAAGTTGAACATCTTGTCCAGCTCCAGGGGCGTTTCAAATCTTATCAATTTAATTTACTGCAGTGCCGCGGTTGTTTCTTTTTTCCATTTCGTGTAATTTAATATGAAAATTAAAATTGCCAACCCTAGACCAATAATATCTGTATATCCTTCCGGCACGACCAGCAGTACTGCTGAGGCGATCAGAACTACTCTGAAGAATGGATTAATGTGTGTTTTGAAGAATCCTTCCAGCCCTGCTGCGAGTGCTATCAGCCCAATGGTCGTACTGGCGACGACTATGCCGACATCTATAAAGCTTGCAAGCGGATATTCTCTCGCATTCGTCATCAGACCCTCGACATCTACTAACAGCATTGCCGGTTCATAGATGAAGATAAACGGAATTAAAAATCCTGCGAGCGACAGTTTCAGTGCCTGGAATCCGGTCTTCATCGGATCTCCATCGGCAATTCCCGCACCGGCGAATGCCGCAAGGGCAACCGGTGGTGTCACGTTTGCGAATATACCAAAGTAGAATACAAACATGTGTGCTAACAGAATCGGCACTCCGAATTCAGCAAGTGCCGGCGCTGCCATAGTTGCAGTAATGATGTATGCCGGAATTGATGGCAGACCCATGCCAAGCACCATTGACGCAATCATCGTAAAGAACAATGTCAGGAATAGTGAACCTGCACCTAAACCTGCAATTGCAGAAGTCATAATTGCACCGAAGCTCGTTAATGATACAACTCCGATAATAATTCCGACTACCGCACAGGCGATCATTACTGACAATGCCTGCTGTGCACCAAGCGCAAGTCCGTCAAAAATATCTCTCAGTGACATGCGTGTTGTTTTTCTTAATGATGCAACAATAATTGTCAGGAAAATAGTATATATTGCTGCTCTCGGTATTGGCATGTTCATAAATAACATGACCACTAAACCGATTAGCGGGATAAGCAGATGTCCACGTTCCTTCATTACTTCTTTAATTCTTGGTAAATCTGCTTTTGGAACACCCATCAGATTCTCTTTGCCCGCTCTGTAATGCACCTGCATAATGACGGCAAAGTAATACAAGAGAGCCGGGAACATCGCAGCAAGCGCGATAGTACCATAATTTATACCGGTAGTTTCCGCCATAATAAATGCACTGGCACCCATAATCGGCGGCAGAATCTGTCCACCGACCGAGGCACTGGCTTCAACCGCACCGGCGAAGTTTTTATGGTAACCGACTTTTTTCATTAATGGTATCGTAAATGCGCCTGTACTTACTACGTTTGCTACTGCTGCACCGTTAATACTTCCCATAAATCCACTTGAAACAACGGCAACTTTAGCCGGTCCACCGCGCTGAGCACCGGCGATAGCAAGTGCCAGATCGTTAAAGAACTGACCCATTCCTGATTTTTGTAGGAATGCTCCAAACAAAATAAACAGGAAGATAAAGTTAACAGATGCACCGATGGCTGTTGAATACAGCCCTTCAGTTTTCAAATACAGCTGTCCGAATATATCTCCTAAATCAAAAGGACGAGTCAGCATCATATTCGGTAAAAAATCCATATGACTGAAGAACGGATAGGCGAGGAACACGAGTGCCAGTATCGGCAGTATCCAGCCCGTTACACGGCGTGCCGCTTCAAGTATTAACAGCACCGTCACGATTGCCATAATAATATCGATGTTATTCGGAATACCTCCGCGTTCAGTAACAATTTCCTGGTACTCAATTAATATGTAGCCGGCTGTAAATAAACTTGCTGCTGCCAGAACCCAGTCTAAAATCGGCAGTTTCGAACGATCCTGCTTTTTGAACATCGGGTAAAGCATATAAACCAATGCCAGACCGACTGCTACGTGAATTGAACGCTGCTGTAATGCAGGCATCGGATTAAACACCATATATAAATGGAACAGCGAGTAAAGTACCGCAACGATTGTTACAATCCAAAACGTACTTTTGCTGCTGAATTTCCGTGTTCTTGCATCTTTATCATATTTCTCCTGAACTGCCTGAGTGTCCGGCGCAACTGCCGGTTCTGTATGCTCTTTCATATTAACCCCCCGTTAACTCCTTTAATAATGATATGTATTCTACTTTAATTTCCACTGCAGTATACGGCTCGTAGAGCTCATAAAGTAAAATCTCTTTATCCTGCTGCACAATTTTCGTTTCAACATTATCCGACACATTCAGGTAAATATTCCGATACTCGTCGTTTATCGTGTACTTCACGAAACCATCCGCTGTCATTTCAACCGGCTTATCCGAATCACTCGGCACACCTGCGCCAAACGTTTTAAAATGCGACTCCGTTAAGATAAAACTCTCATTTTCAATATCGTATACTTCAAACCATTCTTCTTTTTCAATAGAGTGAATCCAGTGAATTTCAAAAGTTTCAGGCGGAAGATAAAGATCTTCACCTGACTCTGAATCTATTACAATCTTTTTTTGCGGTACCAGAAAGATGAAAAGGAGCACAACGAGCATGCTCCCCATAATCATCCATTTAATTTTACTGTTCATCGTAATACTTTTGAGCTCCCGGGTGAATATCAATTACGGCGCTGTCCTGTGCCGTTTCAACATTGATATCTCCAGCTGCCTGATGGGCATTGCTTAAAGTATCCAGATTTTCAAACATGTATTTCGTTAAGTTGTAAACGTCATCTTCACTCATATCCGAACGGACGACGAGCGCGTTCATAATCGCTACAGTCGGCACAGCCTCTTCGTTGTCGTAAGTATCTGCCGGGATTTCGAGTGCTTCAAAGTAATCTGCATCTTCACTCAACACGTCTACAGCTTCCTGTTCGATTGGGACAATTTTAAGGTCTACAGAGTTTTGTAGCTCCATTACAGATGCGTTAGGGAGTCCACTTGTCAGAAATGCTGCGTCAAGCTGACCGCCGCGCATTGCTTCAGAAGCTTCCGCGTAACCTAAGTAATCCACTTCGATATCATCGTAAGACATACCGTGAGCTTCCAGTACTGCGCGTGTTGCAATTTCAACACCAGAGTTCTGGTCACCAACTGCAACGCGTTTCCCTGCAAGATCTTCAACACTTTCAATGCCCGCACCGTCAGTAGAAATCAGCTGCACGTAGTTCGGGTAAAGTGCTGCAACCTGCTGGATATTATCGATTGGCTCATCGAATGTCTCTTCACCATTTACAGCCTGAGTTAATGCATCACTCATAACAAATGACATTTCAACTTTTTCTTCCGCCATTAAGTTTAAGTTCTCTGCAGAAGCACCAGTTGTCTGAGTTCTCGAGTTCACGTCAAACTCTTTGCTGTAACCCTCTGCAAGTGTCGTCGCAATAATATTGTATGGACCTGATGAACCGCCGGTAGCAATAGTCACGATATTCGTTTCAAGTGAAGCCGCATCACCGGAAGACTCTTCACTCTCCGCCGCACTTTCATCCCCAGAATCATCGCCGCAGGCCGAAAGTACTAAAGTTGCACCAAGTAACATTGCTAAATATTTATTAAACTTCATAATGTGCCTCCTCTTTATGTAATTAACTAGAAGTATACCAGAATTATCCCATTATGAAAACGCTAACTGTTTTAATTTTCAAATAATTGAGTTTATATTGTCACAGTGTAAAACAGCTATGGACAATGCAGCTTTAACAAAGAATATACAATCCACAATCTCAAAAAAAGCGGAGCTCGGGCTCCGCTTCTTTAATACCACTATCTAATTATCATATTCGAGCAGTATATCTCTGATCTGTTTTCTCGCTTCAATGCCTTCTTTTATCGGATACAGCGGGAATACGTGGTTTTGCATCTCGTATTCGTAATATTCGTAGTCCGCACCTGCGGCTTCAAGCAGCTGAACGTACTTCCGTGCATCGGGCAGAATAATTTCTCTTGTCCCGACTATAAGATAAAGTTTCGGCAGCCCGGACAAATCTCCGAACATTGGTGATACTTTATAGTAATCCGGATCTGCATCTCCTGACCAGATTTTACCGATAATTTTCAGGTTATCCGGTTTCAGCATCGGTTCGACTGTTTCGTATACTTCAATATCAGGATTACCCAGCGTAATGTCAAGCCATGGCGAGATAACTATTTGTGCTTTTGGCATTGGCAGCTGTCCTTTTTTTATCCACTGCACAAGTCCGAGTGTCAGGCCGCCGCCTGCCGAGTCTCCCATAATGACGATACTGTCATTTTCCTGTACGAGTTCTTTATATAATTTCTGCACAGCTTCATATGCTGCATCATAAGTATGTTCCGGTGTTTTCGGATATATCGGCACAATAAATTCCATCTCTGTTTCTTTTACGAGCTTGCTTAAAAATCTCCAGTGGAATACTGACGGCTGGTGAATATATCCGCCGCCGTGCAAGTACAGCACACGCTGCTTACGCTTTTTTGATTTTGGAGACATTCTGAATACTTTCATACCTGATACTTCATAACTTTCGATATCTGATGTCACAATGCTCCGCGGGATTTCATACTCCTCGCGGTTTTCTTCAGCATTACGTTCCAGCATTTCATCATCCACTTCTGCGATATCGAAGTTCACCACTCTGATTAAATCTTCTGCGAGTTCGCTGCCGATACTTCGTTTATTTACAAACAGCGCCCGGTAGATATACATAATTATACCGGATACTGCAGTAAAAACCGCGACACCTCTAAATAATATTTTCATCTCATCCGTCCCTCTATTGTTTACTTATATTAAAAATGAAATCTTCTGCCTAGCTGAGTCATCACTGATTCGTTGGCAACGAGCAGCATCGCGATAAATGTTACGACTCCGAGTGATCCTGCGGATACACTTGGCCAGAGAACATCTGCAACACCTGAAAGGTACAGGATGAGCGGCAGAAATCCGAATCCAATCATCATCAATAGAAAACTGATGTAGCCGGTCCAGTTCATGCGGACTTTAATCATAATGATTGAAATGAGCATAATGCCTGCGATAATTACAAACGGTACAACGTAGTTGACCGCCCAGTGTATCGAGCCGGACATCCCGTCGATAACAAGCAGCAGTATCGTCAAGCTGATGACCTGTGCGATTATTTTACCGCCGAGATGCGATGCTGACAATATCGTATGGTTAAGTGATACAAGCAGGTAAAATATTGCGACTGCCACGTAGAACACCCATAAGAAGTGCGGCATGACAATTAAGTTCACTGTAAAACAGATCAACGTTGCGAGAATCCCCCCGATAATTGCGAGTCTCGATATGCGTGCGCGGATTTTATACTCCTGCTGGTCGTATACAGGATAAGCTCTCTTGTCTTTTCTTTGTTCAACTTCCGATAATACTTTATGACACAGCGGACATGTCTGTTCCTCAGTGACTATTTCACAATCATGGCATCTATTCATGATTACTCACCCCATCCGTTTGAAGATACAGTGACATCAAGCCCTGTTAGTCTTGTGATTTCTTTAAAAAATGTTTTTATAATTTCATTATCTTCTATTGAACGTGAGAATGTGATCGTTAATTTATTGTTTACCGTTGCTGTTCCGCAGTTAATCGGACTTTTATTAGTAGGATAAAGTACGACATCCATCGAATCGGCATACGGTCTCATCGATTCCGGTATTTGTACATTTCCAAGATTCGACACTGTTATCGTCTTCGCACGTTCGCCGAACTGGTTAAATGCAAAGCGCATTACCGGATATTTAATAAATACAGGGATGACTCTGAGCCATAAATGACTTTGAAATGCGACGAACCTGTTAATGCCTTCCTGTAAAAATGCTTTGTCCGTCTTCGCAATCAGCTGCTTTGTCACCTGTTCGATAACTTCTTCGAGTAATACATCATCATTCATTTTGACACCGATGTTCGAGACGGAGAAAAAGTTGCGGATTGAAACCGATGGGAAATGTCTCCGCAGACTGACCGGCATCGCTACCGTAATCAGTGAAGCTTTTGATTTCTCACGGTGTTTTTCCATATGAATAGATTTTATCAGCACACTTGTTAAAAACCCTGTCAGTGATGTGCCCTGAGCTTTTGCGTATGTATTCAGTGCACCTGCGTCGACCACACCCTGAATGACATTAATTCCGGGCGGGTTAAGCTGAGTTCCTTTTAACTGATAAGCTTTTTTGTCACTCGATGTTGGATTTTTAACCGTCCGTGATGTTGCATATTTTTCAAAACTGTCTTCCACTTCTTCACGTTTCGGTTCATCGTGCGGCAGCATAATTAATGTACCATCCGCTTCAACCGGCTCACCTTTCAGTTTTAAATATTGATACGTGAGTGTTTTTAAAAACTCGGCCGCACCGCCGCCGTCTGTCAGAGAGTGAAATACTTCCACTGAAATACGCTTGCCAAAATACAGCACGCGTATTAAAAATGCATTATTTTCTTTTCTGTCTATCGGTGCACACGGATAATCCGTTTCTTTTTTCACCATCAGCACCTGATCGTTCTTCTCTAAGAAATCCCAAAACAGTCCCTTACGTACTCTGACTGTCAGTGTCGGGAATCTCATGACGACGATATCCAGTGCCTCCTGCAGAACTTTCGAATCGACTGTCTCATGCAGCGTCATCGATACACGGAATACTGCAGAGTTCGAAGCATTCGATACTGCATGAAAAATTTTCCCTGTATTATCTATTTTATACCACTGATCCATTTTACTACCTCCGCCGTGCAATTTGCATATTAATTAAATTGTATATGCTGGAGAAAAAAAACAGAAGCAAAACCTACTATATAATTAGCAGTTCCGCTTCTGTTTATTTATTATTCCGCTGTTTGCTCTTCCAATGTTACCGTTCTGAAGTCGGGCTTCGCCAGATGCCCTGTGTCGAGGTTCCCGACTTCAGCGCGTGCCGCATGAGCACTTGCCGCCTGTCTGATAAATATAGATGGTTGTTCTTCGACGAGTATTTCGTCAACTTGCTTATAAATTTCTGCGCGTTTCTCTGTGTCAGATTCTTCGCGTCCGGCTTCGAGCAGTTTATCGACTTCCGGATTATCAAAGAATGCACGGTTACCGGCATTCCCTTTCATCGATGAGTGAAACAGCGGCCATAAGCCCTGGTCCGGGTCTCCTACTGCGTTCGGCCAGCCGAGAATAAATAAGTCATGCTCGCCGTTCGATATTGCTTCTAGATAAGTACCCCACTCAAGCTGTTCGACTACCAGGTTAATACCAATTTCTTTCAGTTCTTCCTGCAGCAGTATCGCAATATCAATACGTTCCGGTACATCGTTCGTCATAATTTTTAAGTCCAGACCGTCTTCGTAGCCCGCTTCCTTCATTAATTCCTTCGCACGTTCCGGGTCATGCTCCAAGTCAACAAGATCCTCGTTATATCCAAGTACTTCTTCCTGCAGCGCACCTTTCATAGTACGTCCCTGCCCGTAATAGACACCTTCCATAACCGCTTCTTTATCCACCATGTGGCCGATTGCCTGACGCACTTTTTTATCTTTAAGCGCGCCCTTTTCAGTGTTCATGCCGACGTATTCATTCGAAATGTTATAAATGCCGTTTTCAGTTTGCAGTTCCGGATTGCTTGCCAGTCTGTCCCACTGCGAGTTTTCAATACCGTAAATAAAGTGGGACTGTCCTGTTTCAAGCTCCGCAATACGCGCTGTCGATTCTGTAACTACTTTAAATGTCAGCGTGTCGATTTTTGCCGGTTCCTGCCAGTAGTCATCATATCGTTCAACGACAACCGATTCTCCCGGAGTTCTCGACTGGAACTTCATGTAGCCTGTGCCGACTGGTTTTTGTTCGATTATGGCACCTGTATCCGTACCGATTGCATTAGCAGTTTTCTCAAATTCTTCTCCGCCTGCTTCACGGAGTTCGTAATATTCATCTAAAGTCATATCAAGTCCTGCCTGATCGATAGCATTCTGATAGTCTTCGTCGATCACAGCTTTAGAAACAATACCACCGGCATCATGCGCCAGATAGTTCGGTAGCGCTGCGAACGGGTATTCCGTCACAATTTCTACTGTGTAATCGTCAATCACATTAATTTCAGTAATCATTTCAAAAATATTCGCACGTGATGACGCAACAGCCGGGTCAACGATACGTTCGATGCTCGCCTTAAATGCTTCTGCATTAAAATCCGTGCCGTCATGGAACGTTACATCATCTCTCAGACTGAATTCCCATGTCGTATCGTCAACCTGTTCATAGTCTGTTGTCAGTGTCATTTCCGGCTCCATATTCTCGTCTATATCAAATAACCCTTCATATAATACGTCTCTGCGCTGATCTGACGGCAAATCATTCTGCCCTGCCGGATCAAGAGACGAGGTGTCACTCGCATACGATGCGATGAAATCTCCCCCTGAAGTATTTGTTTCTCCGTCCTCATCTGCAACTTTCACGTTTGCATCACTCGTACATGCCGCAAGCCCCAGTGCCATTGCAGCGATTGTTAAACGTTTGAAATACTTCATATTATATATCCCCCTGGATTATCTCTGTTTTTTTATGATAAAACCCTATTGCTCATTAATAGTGACATTTCTAAAATCAGGTTTGTTGAAGTGGCTGATGTAGAGCCCTTCGACTTCGGTACGTGCAGCATTCGCACTTTGCGACTGTCTGATAAAGACCGCCGGCTGTTCTTCTACGAGAATTTTATCGATTTCCTGATATATTTCTTCCCGTTTAGTGTCATCCAACTCTCTGCGTCCCTGTTCAAGCAGTTCATCAACTTCCGCATTATCAAAGAATGAACGGTTGCCCGGTGTGCCCTGCATTGATGAATGGAACAGTGGCCAGATGCCCTGATCCGGATCTCCAACAGGATTCGGCCAGCCTAAGATGAATAGATCGTGCTCCCCGTTTGATACTGCTTCGAGGTATGCGCCCCACTCAAGCTGTTCGATGTTTAAATTAATACCGACTTCTTTCAGTTCTTCCTGCAGGTAAATTGCAAGGTCGACACGTTCAGGTGTGTCATTTGTCATAATCGTCAAGTCAAAGCCGTCGCCGTAGCCCGCTTCTTCAAGTAATTCTTTCGCACGTTCCGGATTGTACTCGAGATCTTCAAGATCTTCGTTATATCCTAAGATTTCTTCCTGCAGTGCGCCCTTCATCGTCCGGCCGACACCGTAGTAGATACCTTCCATAATCGTTTCTTTGTCGACCATATGGCCGATTGCCTGACGCACTCTCTTATCTTCAAGCGGTCCTTTTTGCGTGTTCATGCCAACGTATTCATTAGATAGGTTATACACCGGATGAGTTTCCATCTCCGGGTGGTTTTCTATACGATCCCACTGTGCATTATCAAATCCTTGTATGAAGTGCGACTGTCCGCTTTCAAGTTCAGCGATTCTTGAGGCATCTTCTGCAACGACTTTAAAAGTAATCGTGTCGAGTTTCGCAGGCTCATCCCAGTAGTCATCAAATCGTTCAACGACTACATTTTCTCCCGGTGAACGTGACTGGAATTTCATATAGCCTGTACCGACAGGTTTCTGTTCGACAATCGTTCCTGTCGCTCGTCCGACATCGCCAGCAGTTTCTTCATATTCTTCGCCGCCTGCTGCACGCTGTTCGTAGAACTCATCGAGTGTCATATCGAGCTCCGCTTCGTCGAGTGCATTCTGGTAGTCTTCATCTATTACTGCTTTAGAGACCATGCCGCCGGCATCATGTGCAAGATAGTTCGGCAGTGCCGCAAATGGATACTCGGTCACGATTTCAACTGTATAATCATCAATGACGTTAACCTCTTCAATCATTTCAAAAATATTCGCCCGTGATGATGCTACTGCCGGATCGACAATTCTTTCGATATTCGCTTTGACTGCCTCTGCATTAAATTCAGTACCATCATGGAATTGAACCCCTTCACGCAAATTAAAGACCCAAGTTGTCTCATCAGTCTGCTCGTAATCTGCCGCAAGACGCGGTTCCGGCTCCAGATCATCATTTAAATAAAGGAGTCCTTCATATATAACGTTTCTGCGCTGGTCAGACGGCAAATCATTCTGGCCTGCCGGATCAAGTGAAGAAACATCTGTTGCATATGAAGCAACCAAATCTCCACCGGTGTTCGTTTCTTCTGTATTTTCTTCTTCATCGGTGACTTCGACATCTGAATCGCTCGTACAAGCTGCCATTATTAATATAAGTGCAGCCATTAATAGATATGTATAGTATTTTTTCGTCAATTTGCATCCTCCATAATTGTGATACACTCAATTCATAGGAATCTTGTATGTATTATAATCCAGATTATAGCACTATGAATTAAAAAGATGCAACATCTAAATTTTGCCAAAACCCTTGATACATATAAGGAAACGCTTTCAATTTGTTGATTTTTGTGAATATTGCCAGTAAAAAGTATAGACTAAAGCGATTCATTCTTGTTATAGTCTATACATCGATGTATTGTGAATAAATACGTCTGCAATTTTTCGATTTATCTTAATATTCAGTTTCAAGAGGGGGTTAAGTTGTATGTCCAATATACAACCAAGTCAGGTTCCAGTAAGAAAGCCTGCCAATCGTAGACTCGACAATTTCAAAGACTTCTATAAGAAGCTTCGAAAGAACAAAGCAGCACTCGTCGGTCTCTACGTATTGGTATTTTTATTTTTCGTTTCAATCTTTGGTGCACTGGACGCCAACTATAATATATTAGGCGTAAATTCAAACGCTACCAACCTTACTGATAAACTGCTGGGTCCTTCAGCACAGTACTGGTTTGGTACAGATCACCTGGGCCGCGATATCTTTTATCGTATTCTTCACGGTATGTACATAACACTGGGTGTAGGTTTTGCAGCAACCTTTATGGCTGCTATAGTCGGGGTGCCAATTGGTCTCCTCGCAGGATACTTCGGCGGATGGATTGATACTATCATCATGCGCTTGATGGATATTCTTCTTGCATTCCCAGGTATTTTACTGGCACTTGCAATTGTGAGTGTACTTGGCGGAAGCACGTTTAACGTAACAGTTGCCATCGCAATCGGGGCACTGCCGCAGTTCGCACGTATTGTCCGCGGTTCAACGCTGACAACGCGCAAACTTGAATACATCGATGCAATCAGAGCACTTGGTGCTCGCGACGGAAAAATTATATTCCAGCATATTCTGCCGAATATAATGTCACCGATTATCGTTAATACAACTTTATTTGTCGCAACAGCGATTCTTTCAGCAGCGGGTCTGTCATTCCTTGGATTAGGAGTACAGCCGCCGACGCCGGAATGGGGAGCTATGCTTAACGATGGTAGAAACTACATGTATCAGGCAGCACACATTACGTTCTTCCCTGGTATGATGATCGTTATCGTAGTGCTCGCATTTAACTTGTTTGGGGACGGCTTGAGAGATGCTCTCGATCCGAAGGCCAAAAAATAGGAGGAGGATATCATGACTAAATTTATAATTCGCAGATTGTTTCAGCTTATCCCCGTGCTCCTCGGAGTTACGGTACTCGTGTTCAGTCTGATGCACCTCACTCCGGGTAACCCAGCTGTTATTATGGCAGGGGAAAGCGCGCCGGAAGCTACTGTAAAAGCGATTGAGGCAAGACTCGGGTTAAACGACCCATTATATGAACAATATTTCAGATTTTTAGGGAACGCGGTACAACTGGACTTCGGTTCATCTATCCGTGACAACATTCCCGTCTTTAACCATATAAGTGCACGTTTTGCTATTACTCTTGAATTATCTGTAATGGCTATGATCTTCAGTGTTTTCTGGGGACTGTTAGCAGGTATTATTTCTGCAGTAAGAAGATATACATTCGAAGACGTTGCAATGATGGTTGTTGCACTATTCGGTCTGTCGATGCCAAACTTCTGGCTTGGACTTATGTTAATTCAATGGTTTGCAATTGAGTTCCAGATCTTTAAACCTACGGGCTGGGGCAGTCTTGAACAGAACGTACTGCCGGTTATCACACTCGGTACCGCCGGTGCTGCCATAATTGCACGTATGACACGAAGCAGTATGCTCGATGTAATTGATCAGGATTACATACGTACCGCACGTGCCAAAGGTGTTAAAGAAGGTTCGGTTATTTTACGGCACGCACTTAAAAATGCGATGATTCCCGTAATTACTGTAATCGGTATTCAATTCGGTTCATTCTTAGCGGGTTCTGTACTGACGGAAAGTGTATTCGCAATTAACGGTCTCGGAAGATTGATTATCGATTCAATCCTTCAGCGTGACTTCCCTGTTGTCCAGGGCGCAATACTTGTTATTGCAGTAGTATTCGTTATCGTTAACCTTGTTGTTGATATTACGTACAGACTGCTGAATAAACGAGTGGACTTAAACTAAGAAGGAGTGAAAATCATGACAGAAGAAATGATTCTAGATATAAAAGATCTTCGCACTTCCTTCTTCGTTGATTCCAACGAAGTAAAGGCTGTCGACGGAGTGACTTTCCAAGTACCTAAAGGAAAAACTTTGGGTATCGTTGGGGAAAGTGGTTCAGGAAAAAGTATTTCTGCCCTTTCAGTATTAAGATTAATTGAAAGCCCCGGTGAAATTATCGGAGGCAGCATTAAATATAAAGGTGAAGATTTAACGAAAGTTAAAAACTCACGCATGCGTCAAATCCGCGGTAATGAAATCTCAATGATTTTCCAGGAACCGATGACATCGCTTAACCCGACATTTACTATCGGACAGCAGCTCCGTGAATCTTATAAAATTCACGAAGGTCTTGGTAAAAAAGCCGGGACTAAACGCGCGATTGAAATGCTTGAACTCGTTGGTATTCCTTCACCGGAAAAACGTGTCGATCAATATCCATTCGAACTGTCGGGTGGTATGAGACAGCGTGTAATGATTGCAATGGCTTTAGCATGTAAGCCTGAGCTTTTAATCGCTGACGAGCCGACTACAGCACTTGACGTAACCATTCAGGCACAGATTCTTGAACTGATTAAAGAACTTCAGGAAGAAATCGGGATGAGTGTTGTATTAATTACACATGATCTTGGTGTCGTTGCTGAAACTTGTGACTACGTCGCTGTAATGTATGCCGGTAAAGTTGTTGAATTCGCTGACGTTTATACATTATTTGAAAACCCGAAACACCCTTATACAGTTGGATTACTAAACTCACTGCCGCGTCACGATAAAGCACAGGATGAACTTATTCCAATCAAAGGCAACGTCCCTGCACCGAATGAAATGCCAACAGGTTGCCGTTTCGCACCCCGCTGCCCTTTCGCATCGGATATTTGCAACACGCTGCCTGAACTCGAAGATCTTGGAAACGGAAACGAAGTCAGATGCTGGATTCATACAGATCAGTGGGATGGAGACAAGGAGGTGCAATTAAATGCCAAATAAACCATTATTGAACGTTGAAAATCTGGAGCAGTATTTCCCGATTAAAGGTGGATTTTTAGGACGTACAGTTAACAACGTTAAAGCTGTTGATGATATTTCTTTTTCAATCGATAAAGGTGAAACTGTTGCGGTCGTAGGTGAGTCTGGTTGTGGTAAATCAACTACTGGACGTGCGATTCTTCGTCTTGACGAGCCTACTGGCGGGAAAATCGAGTTCGAAGGTCAGGACGTTCTTGCAATGTCGAAAGACGAAATGCGCAAGATGAGAAAAGATATGCAGATTATCTTCCAGGATCCCTACGCATCATTAAACCCGCGTAAAACTGTCAGACAGACTTTATGGGAAGCAATGGATATTCAAAAAGTTGTACCTCGTAAAGAACGTAATCAGCGTATTCTTGAATTAATGGAAACTGTAGGACTGCAGCACCACCAGATCGACCGCTATCCGCACGAATTCTCAGGTGGACAGCGCCAACGTATCGGTATTGCACGTGCATTGTCAGTTAACCCTAAACTCATCATTTGTGATGAAGCAGTATCTGCACTGGACGTATCAATTCAGGCTCAGGTATTAAACTTGTTAAAGAGATTACAACGTGAGCTCGGCTTAACTTATCTCTTTATCTCACATGACCTTGGTGTTGTCCGTCATATCGCTGATCGTATCATCGTAATGTACTTAGGCAGAATCGTTGAGGTTGGAGATACAGAACAAATTTTCGAAAACCCTCAGCACCCGTACACGAAAGCATTGTTATCAGCAATACCTGTACCGGACCCGCGTAAAAAAGCGCAGCGCATTTTCCTGCGAGGCGACGTACCATCGCCAATCGATCCACCGACAGGATGCCGATTCCATACGAGATGCCCGTTCGCGACAGACCTTTGCCGTACGGACACTCCGTTACTTGAGAAGAAAGACACAGAAACTGAAGGCTTCCACAATGTTGCATGTCACTACGCATTAGACATTCAAAGAGGAAAACACGAACCGCAGTACGAAATGTACAACGTACGTGAAGTACTCGATGACGAAGGCAAAGACAAAGCAAAAGACAAAGCTGAATACACAAATACTGAGAAGTAGTGATTAAGGAACCCCGCCATGTGCGAGGTTCTTTTTTTGATTTGGATGGTTGGGAGTTGTGTTGATTTGCGGTCGTATGAGCGAGGTTCATCGGACTGGATGGTTCTGGAAATCCATGACACGATCTCATAAGAATCCCGACCAAGAAATAACTCCACAAAATAACCCGCACCTCTGTTGAGGTGCGGGTTCATCACAATCGTCACATATTAATATAAGAATACATCCAGCAAGAAGAAAATAATCAGGAAGATGTATATGATTACGTCGAAGATTGCGCTCGAGATAAATGCCAGGAACGAACCTACCGATGCTTTCAATGCTTTGTTCATGTCTTTTATCTGAATGAATTCGACTACGAATACAAAGATAAATGGTACGAAGAGGACACCGAACGGCGGGTAAACAAACATTCCGACAATGGCACCGATTATTGCTGCCAGTTCTCCTCTTTTGCTGCCTCCGAATTTTTTCACGAAGTAGCTGTTTGCTACAACGTCGCTAATAAGTGCGACGACAGTGAGCGCGGCTGCGATGACCCAGAACATCCACGACAATTCGTCGCCGATGAAAAAGTTATAAACTAAAAATCCGACCCAGAACATAAGTACTGAGGGTACTACCGGATATATTATTCCTGCGAACCCTAATATAAATGTCACGAAAACAATGAGCCATAAAATAATGTCCATCAAATTTCTCCTTTTGTAACTTCCTTCTTAGTAAAGAAGAACAGTATAAATGCTATAAATAAAAATGCGCCGCTGATATAGAATGAATTTTCTACACCCAGTGTATCATTTGCAATACCGCCGAGCAGGTTTCCCAGCAACTGGCCGACGATCATTGCGTTCGCAAATAGTGTTGATGCGTATCCCGGGAACTGCGGCAGCAGGTCCTGGAAATAACTGATTCCGAGGCCGAGTAGTATTGCTAAGAATAGTGCCAATGGCAGCTGGCCAATCAGCATCATTGTATAACTCTCAAATATCCCAATCGATAAAAAGTACATACTTCCAATAAATCCGGCAACAATTAAAAGTGTTTTCGATGAAATGCGCGATGCCATATAGCCCATAAAAATCATAAGCGGCACTTCGAGTCCTGCGCACAGACTGGCAAGTATACCAACTGCACTGTCCGCTTCTCCGAGGTATCCCGTGACGAACAGCGGCATGTTCAATAGATACATCCATTGTCCCACGTGAAGAAAGACAAATGCAATGAATGGTAAGAATAACGTCATATTAGTTAATAAGTTCGGACTTTTGGGTTCTTCGTAGCTTGTAATTTCTATCGTATCTTTTACTGCCGGCGGGCTTGAGTTTTTAATTAAAAAGCTCGACATAAAGACGACAGCGAACATAATTACCGTACCGAAGAATAAGCCTGTAAAATCGTAGCGTGCAAGCAGAATGGAACCGACAAGCGGGCCGAACAGAAAGCCGAAGCTGAACATCGAACGCAGAATTGTATTTGCCATAACTGCAATGCTTGAACGATACTGGTTAATCGATTCGCGGGCGGATGCGTAAAGCTGTGGCATTGCCGGGGCACCAAGTGAAAAGAATATAATATAAGAAATGATAAGTATCCATGTGTTTGGAATGATTAAGAAGCTTAAAAATGCCATTATCTGCATGAACAATGCAGCAATAATTAAATACTTCCGGTCGAATTTCAGCCTGTCACTGTATCGGCCGATAATCGTGTTGACGAAAAAGCTGCCGACAGCTGCAGAGGCCATAAATATTCCGTAGCCGGTAGACGTCATACCGTGGGTTTCTGTCATAAAAATAACTAGGAACGGGGCTGTAATTGCAACCGCCATTCCAAGCATAGTCATATTCGTTAAAAATAATTTGTAGTTCTGTATTTGAAATAAGTCTTTTATCATTTTCGTCCCCCGATTTTAGTTACCGCTGGTAATTGAATCTTTTTTAATTAAATCAATAAAAGATTCCACCTGCGGCAGCATGAGTACGTTCTTGTCATATGAAATATACGTATCACGTGTCAGCGGCTTATCGCCTACTAAAACTTCTTCAATATGATAGTTATCGAGGTCGAGCCCGTCGAGCACCAGTTCAGGCAGTACCGTAATACCGACTTTTTTGCGCAGCAGTTCTCGGCACGTCGTAATCTGATCGACGAAAATCTGTGGTTCGTACTTAATATTGAAACGTGCTTCAAAGTAATTTTTAATGTGCGTAATGTAATCGGGATCTGCTTGGAATTCTATAACGGCGAGATCTTCAAGTTCCACATCCTTTGGAGTGACGAGGTAGTGTTTATCGCTGTAGAGAAGTTCGTTCTCCTTATTTAATACACGGGAACCGCGTATTATTGATAAGTGATAATCTCCCTGATTCGCAATAATTTCTTTTGTCGAACCTACGTCAATTTTAACGTTTACATTTGGAAAATCATTTAAATATTTAGCGAGTATATCCGGCAGAATCGTATAGCCTATTAATGACGATACCCCGATTGAAATTTTACCTTCAACCGCACCTTCATTTGCCGCAATATAATCTTTTACAAGACGTTCCTCATCCACAACCTTTTTAGCATGCGCAATGATTCTCTCTCCGACACCTGTCGTATAAAGCGCCTTTTTTGTTCTTATAAAAATCTGCACGCCCCACTCGTCTTCAATCGACTTCAGACGCTGACTGACTGCCGGCTGCGATATGTACAGCTTTTCAGCAGCTTTACGCAATGTTTTAGCTTCGCTTAATGTTGCGAGTAAACGATAGTCATCTACTTTCACGACATTTCCTCCAATGAATAAGCCATCCTAAACTATCCGAACGGCTACATTATTTTTTTAAGTTCTTTTAAGCACGATGCAGCGAGTGTTTTAAATTGCTCGAAATCCCTGTCGATTTCATTCATTAACTCAGCCGCAGTATTATAAGCAAAATCTTTTTCTTTCGAACTGATAACTCCTTTTTTGAAAGCGCGTTTTATGTCCTCCTCATCTACGAGTTCATAACGGCCGTCCGGCAATACAAGAACATCGAGATATAAATCCTGTCTCCGGGCTTTGCCAAGCTCTAAAGTATGAGAATAGTTAATATCAAAATAATATTGTATTTCCTGCCATCTCTCATCGTACATGACAGTTATACTGTAATTACGTTTTTCCGGCAGGAGCTGCATCCATTTAAAATTATTAGCCACGACTAACGTATCTTCCCCGACCACGGGAACGCTTAACGGTTCACGGACTTTATGCATATGAATCATACCTGCCAAAATCTTCTCACCTTGGATGGTAATGATTGTTTCATCATATTTTGAGCGCATCAGCCGCCGCCATTTTTTCTTATCCAGATACTTAGTTTTCATGGCATTCATCTCCTAAAGATAATTATACAAAAAAAAGAAAACAAAAGTATAGAGATAGGCATTATTTTTACCTATCTCTATAACTTTTGCTTATATTTTATTGTATTGCCAGGATGCTAAAATCTGTTTCAGTGGATGTTTCATTCATTGGACCGCCAAAATCAGGATAGCTATACATTAAGAGTTTATTCCCCTCAGGTGCGAGTCCTTCTTTATTTATATGATTCAGCATGTCTTTTCTTCCACTGTTCGACTCATAAATTTCATTAAGTTGATATTCATCAGTCAATTCATATATCGGCATTGTTTCGTAGTCATCAAAGAACGTATCCATTTCCTCGTCGCTGAGTTCAACTGTATACATCTCACTTGTTTCAGTGATATCCAGTATGTCAGTAAATGAGAAGTAATCTGCTTTTTCAGCATCTAAAATGGCTTTGTTATAAATTGAACTTTCACCGTAAACGTAGTTCCCTCTAAATGAATCATCGTTATGGAAGTAGGCATTAATATTAACACGCCCTGTCTTATTGACGATATCTGGTCTGTACGCTTTTAATGTGCCAAGCTCTTCTTTATATTCTTCGACAAGATTGTGACCCTGTCTGACATCATGCATCCCGAGTGTCAGGCTGTAATCCTCGTCTTCTTTCAGGTTTGCCAGCATATCCGAGTGAATGTCATATTCAGCAGAATCTGTACCGGATGCAATAGTAACCGCTTTTGAATCTCCTTTGATCGTATCAAATTCTCTCGTTGTAAAACTGCCGTCTTTCATTTTATAAGTGATATCTATGTTTCCGTTATCTCCAGTAAAATTCACACTTGGTGTGCCCTTTTCATCAAGTGTAATTTCGTGTGCTTTGATTGACGCTTGAATTGCATTCTGATCATTATTAAACAAGTAGCTGTCTTCAAAGTGTTTCGCAATCAATTCCGGATTATGGTCTGTAAAGTGTGTTGAAATATAAACACTGTCCACTTCATCCGCTGCCGGTACGAAGTTTACAAATCTGTTCCAGCCGAACAGGAAGATTCCCCAGAACAGAATAATAATAATCAGCGTTGTTAATAATGACTTCCAGCTGAGCTCTATTCTCGCATTACGCTGGAAAAGCATTTCGATAATAATGTAGCTGATTACCGCCCCGATTACAAAACCGATAATAGTTACAGCAGCTGAGGCCTGAAGAAACATTGATATTCCGGCACCAATCGCCAGCATACCGGTAATTGTAGTAACTGCTACAAGTAATGCTCTAAGCCACTTGAAATTAAAGCTGAGTGTGACATTTTCATTGCGCCGTGAATTATACAGTACAAAACTTAGGATAATCAGCACAATCGCTGTAATTCCCCAGGCTGTACTCTTTAAAATGCCTATACCTTCATATAATTGCATTACTGCAACGTAAGGGAAGGTCGCATTCAGCACAGGTTCCGAGTTAACGAAAAACTCTGAAGGAACTCCGTCATACAATATTGTCGCTGTGAGATAAGTCAGTCCCCATAATGCGAGGGGCAGAAACAGTATCAATGCAATAATCTGCATGTGCAGGAAGAGACCGTTCACTAAAAATCCTGAAAAAATTGCTATCGCAAATATGACACAGTGTGTAAATACTGCGTAGATGAACCACTTGCCGATATCTGTTAATGCGATTTCAGGTATAAAAATCATGCGCTCTGCAAGTAGTATTATCCCGGTAATGATAAGCGGTAAAACAATTGCAGTCACACCTGTAATTAATGCATGTACCAGTATTGTCGTGCGTTTAACCGGCAGTCCGTGCATGAAGTCTGATGATCCTTCATCGTTTAAGTAATTCAGTAGAAACATCGCTAAAAACACTGTGTAAATCATCCCGATAATCAGCTGTCCCGAAGACATCTGGAACAGGATATTTTCAGGAATCTGACGTACCGCTTCCGGATGCGCCATTGGATCAAAAGTCATTATCCAAATCGACACCGGCAGTGCGATAATATTCAATGCCATAAAGACAATCGTGAGCCAGAATATTGTACCGCTGAAATGGGACAGTAATGTTTTATTCAACAATGATGTTTGAGATTTCATAACCGAGTTCCCCCATTTCGTAAGTGAATATTTCTTCCAGCGTCAGCGGAAGTATGTCGTACATGAGCGGATTGTATTTCGTCACTTTTTCTTCCAGATTCGAAATGTCGCCTTTGACAATACATGTAATAATTCTTCCTTTAACCGTCTGATGAACAACGTTTAAATCAGTAAAGAACTTATCTTCAGGCAGTTCTTTAAATGCAATCTGCAGTTTGCAGTGCGTGCCTCTGATATCTGTCAGTTCTTTGTGGAACAGTATTTTCCCGTCATGCATAATCGACACCGAGTCACATAAATCTTCCATTTCTCTTAAGTTATGGCTCGATGCAACGACTGTCATGCCGTGGTTTGCGATGTCCTGCATCAGAATATTTTTAACCTGCTTCCTCATAATTGGATCGAGGCCGTCAAAGGGCTCATCCAGCAGCATCACTTTCGGTCTTGCAGAGAATGCGAGTATGAAGGCAGCTTGCCGTTTCATTCCTTTAGACAGCTGATTCAGCTGCATGTCAGGTTTAATACCGAAATGAGCTGACAGCTTCACGAAACGTTCGTCCGACCAGTTCACATACATCGCTTTATAAAATGATGCCATCTTTTTCAATGTCGCACCTTTAAAAAAGAATGGGATGTCATGCATGAAAATTACATTATTCTTAACATCCGGATTCTCATAAATACTTTCACCGTCGTAGCTTACAGTACCGTTGTCTGCTTTATAAATACCCGACAGCACCTTCATCAGCGTTGTTTTACCTGCTCCATTCGAACCGAGCAGACCGTGAATCGTACCCTCTGTTATTGATAAATCTATCTGCTGTACTGCTTTCTTTTTACCAAAACTCTTATCTGCACCATTTACTGCCAGCTTCATTTATGCCCCTCCTTCTCGCGTTCTGCTTTATCTATTAATTCCTTTAAGTTCACGCCTGGCACATCAAGAAATACCAATTCCTTAATCAGCCGTTCCACTTCTTCAGTTAACGTTTTAACATGTTCCCTGTTCATCGTCTCTGTCATATCATTCACAAAGCTCCCTTTTCCGGGACGGGAAATCACATACCCTTCCCTCTCCAATTCTCTGTAAGCTTTCTGGATCGTGTTGGGATTAATCGTAAGTTCCTGTGCAAGACTTCTGACTGACGGTAATTTCTCTTCCGGCAGCAGCACACC
>JBQDHL010000002.1:25269-64659 GCA_052093725.1 Jeotgalicoccus sp.
CACCTTGAATAATCAGATTTTTTACATTTTCCGTTATCTGTTCATATATAGGAACGCGGCTTTTCACATCGATATCAAACACGTATCCACCTCCTGTCGGTTTGCTGTACTAACTGTATTAATTAGAATAGTACAGATAATACAGTTATACGTCAATATATTTATTTTAAATTTACAACTTAAATTTATACATATATCTGAGAACATATACGATAAAACACTTGATTTATGAATTTAATTTGTATATTATAAAAAACAACCATTAATTATATTTATACACTATAACGAATATTAATTAGATAAATAGACGAAAAGGAGTGTTTTCATGCATTTTCAAGGTAAAAGTTTTTTAACAATCAGTGATTTCAATAAGAAGGAAGTAGAGTATCTGATTGATTTCGCTATTCATTTAAAACAATTAAAGAAAAACAATATTCCTCATCAGTATTTAAAGGGACAGAATATTGCACTGCTGTTTGAAAAATCTTCTACCCGCACACGTGCTGCTTTCACAGTTGCAGCAAATGACCTTGGCGCAGCGCCTGAATTTCTCGGCTCCGGCGATATCCAGCTTGGCAAAAAAGAATCCGTTGCCGATACAGCCAAAATTTTAGGCAGCATGTTCGACGGCCTTGAATTCAGAGGCCGGGGCCAGTCAGTCGTTGAAGAACTTGCTGAACACTCCGGTGTACCTGTCTGGAACGGCCTGACAGATGATTGGCATCCGACACAAATGATCGGTGACTTTATGACGATTAAAGAAGAGTTCGGTACATTCGATCGTCTTAAACTCGTTTACGCCGGTGACGGACGCAACAACGTAGCAAATTCACTGCTCGTTACAGCAGCACTGCTCGGCGCTGACGTAACAATAGCCGCACCTGAATCACTGTTCCCTGAACAGTCATACATCGATATCGCACAAGGATATGCGAAAGAGTCCGGCTCAACAGTGGAAATTACAGCAGACATTAATGCGGCTGTTAATAACGCCAACATCATTTATACAGATGTCTGGGTGTCGATGGGTGAAGAGGAGCATTTCGAAGAACGTGTTAAAACACTGCTTCCTTATCAGGTCAATAAAAAACTGCTTACCAATGTCAGCGAGAACTTTATCTTCATGCACTGCCTCCCGGCTTTCCACGATACACATACTGAGTACGGCAAAAATGTCTCTGAAGAGTTTGGCATTGAAGAAATGGAAGTGACGTCCGACGTGTTTAACGCTGATTACGCGAAACAGTTTGAACAGGGTGAAAACCGCATGCATTCTATTAAAGCAATTATGGCAGCAACGAACGGCAACTTATTTATACCGGATTTAAAATGATAATTAATCAGGAGGTCATCATATGATCAAAGTCAGTATTATCGGTGCCACAGGTTACACAGGAAGCGAACTTTTACGTTATTTAATTCCCCATCAGGAAGTTGAACTGGTCCACTTAACATCACGCAGTCACGTTGATACAGAAGTTGATGTCTACTATCCCTTCTTAAAAGGCAGCATCGATAAGCAGTTTACAGAACTCGAGCCGAAAAAGTTATTTAACGACAGCGACGTGGTGTTTATCTGTCTGCCCCACGGTCATTCTATGGAGCTTGCAGCAACCGCTTCAGCATACGATGTTAAAGTCATCGATTTAGGTGCAGATTTCCGCCTGAAAAACATCGATGTCTACGAACAGACTTATAACGTTGAACAAGCTGCACCGAATTTACTGAAAGACTTTGTTTACGGTCTTCCTGAAAAATACAGAGATGATATTAAAAAAGCAAAATACATTGCTAATCCGGGATGTTTCGTGACGAGTGCACTACTCGGGCTGCTCCCGGCAGTAAACGATTCACTCGTTAAAGAACAGTCGATTATTATCGACAGTAAAACAGGTGTCAGCGGAGCCGGGCGCAGTGCTTCCGTTGATAAACTGCTGACGGAACAGCTGAGTAACTTCAAAGCATACAATCCACTTGGCCACCGCCATATCCCTGAAATCGAGCAGGAATTGAATAGTTCTTCAGAAAACTTGGTACAGGTGCAGTTTACGCCTCACCTGCTTCCGACAGAACGCGGTATCTTCTCAACGATTTACGCCACGGTAAAAGACGGTGTCACTGAAGCAGATATTATCGAGTGCTACACAGATGCTTATCTGGATGAGCCGTTTGTCCATATTCTTAATGAAGGTGAACTGCCACAGATGAAACACGTTGCAGGAACGAACAACTGCCAGCTGGCAGTGCAATTTGATGAACGTACGAATCGCCTCATTGTTTTATCAATTATTGATAACTTAGGAAAAGGCGCAGCAGGACAAGCGGTACAAAATATGAACATCATGTTTGGATTACCTGAGAAATCAGGACTCAATACCATCGCAATGATGCCTTAGAGAGGATTTTTGATATGCAGATTACAGAGAAAAAAGTGTCGGTAATGTCAGGCGGGCTATGTGCAGTTGAAGGTGTCGAAACGAACGGTATACATACCGGTTTTAAAGCGCAGGATAAAGATCTTGCGCTCATCTATTTCCCGGACAGTGCAACCGTCACGGGTGTATTTACGAGAAATAAAGTAAAAGCACACTCGGTCCTTTACGATATGGAGATGCTCAATAATTTCACGAATTTTAAGGCGATTCTAGTGAACAGCGGCAATGCGAATGCATGTAACGGGCTGACGGGAGAACGCGACGTTCATACGATGACAGATGCACTCGCCGGGAAACTGAATATCGATGCTCACGAAGTACTCGTCAGCTCAACCGGCGTAATTGGTGAACCAATGAATTTACAGCCGTTTTACTCGGGACTAGATGCTCTGGTTTCCGGACTCCAGACTGACGATTCAACATCAGCTGCAAAAGCGATTATGACTACGGATACTATTCCTAAACAGCTGTCATTTGAAGCTGAAATCGGCGGACAGACAGTTCATTTCGGTGCAATGATTAAAGGCGCTGGTATGGTCCATCCTAATATGGGCACAATGCTTGGGTATATTGTCACTGATGCAGGACTGCCTCAGAATGCTTTAAATACCGCTCTGAAAGCTGCAACGGATGACAGCTTTAACGTTATGACAGTCGATGGTGATACGAGTACGAATGATACTGTACTCCTCGCTTCGACTAACAAAGTATTACTTGATGAAAGTCATCAAGATGAATTTACTGCAGTGCTGACTGCTATGTGTCAGAAGTTATCTCAAATGGTCGCAAGAGATGCCGAAGGTGCGACGAAGTTCGTTACTGTCAATGTGGTTAATGCAGCTAGTAAACACGATGCTGTCAGTGTGGCGAAAACAGTCGCAACATCAAGCCTCGTTAAAACAGCTGTTTACGGACAGGATGCCAACTGGGGCCGTGTCATTATGGCAATCGGCAACAGCGATGCCGAGACGCTTAATCCAAATACGATAACTATTAAGTTCGCTGCAGGCGCCGATGATGTTTTAGTATGCCTTGAAGGACTTGCGGTCCCCTTTGATGAAGGACATGCTTACAATATTTTAAGCAATACGGATGTTGAGATCTTTATCGATTTAAATGCGGGGGAATATTCCTCACAGGTATGGACATGCGATATGTCGGTCGATTACGTAAAAATAAATGCGGACTACAGAAGTTAGGATGATGATTATGAATGATACACAAAGAATAGATACACTCATCGAAGCTCTCCCCTACATTAACGTTTTCCAAAATAATATTATCGTTTTAAAATACGGCGGTAACGCAATGGTCAATGACAGCTTAAAAGAGTCCGTTATGCAGGATGTTCTGTTAATGAAATCGGTCGGTATTAAACCGATTATCGTCCACGGAGGCGGACCGTTCATTAATGATATGCTTACGAATCTCAGCATAGAGTCGGAGTTTAAAAAAGGACTTCGTGTAACGGATGATTCCGTTATGGATGTGGCTGAAATGGTCTTGTCCGGCCAGGTGAATAAAGATATTGTGAAGCATTACAATAAAATCGGCGGCAATGCTGTGGGTATTTCCGGTAAAGACGGTAATTTGATTAAAGTGAAGAAGAAGTTTATCGAAGAAGAGAATGACAAAGGTGAAATTGAGCTGGTGGATATCGGGCTCGTTGGAGAGATTGAAACGATCGACACGACATTGCTGACGTTATTAATTAACAATGACTTCGTTCCGGTAATTTCTCCGGTCGGTGTGGATATAAATGGCGACACGCATAACATTAATGCAGATTATGTTGCGGGTGAAATTGCCGGTGCGATTCACGCGGATAAATTTATTCTTTTAACGGATACAAAAGGGGTATATGAAGATAAGGACGATGAATCGACGCTCCTGTCTGAACTGACATTGGAACAAGTCGATGAGTATATAGCGAACGGCGTAATCTCAGACGGTATGATCCCGAAAGTGGAATGCTGTTCACACGCAATTAAAAAAGGCGTAAAGCAGGCACATGTCGTCGACGGCCGCATTAAGCATTCATTGCTCTTAGAGCTGTTTTTCGACGCAGGAATCGGCACGATGATTATACCGCATGAAGGAGGAAGAGTTTTATGAAGACAGAAGATTTGATTGAACTCGGAAACTCGGCACTGTTTAATACGTATAATCGGGGCGATAAAGTACTCGTCTCCGGTAAAGGGGCATATGTTAAAAATAACGACGGCGAGGAATATCTGGATTTCGTCTCCGGTATCGCGACGAATATTTTAGGTCACACGAATGAAAAAATAGTTGCGGCAATTACGGAGCAGGCATCGACGCTGATGCATACTTCTAATTTGTACTGGAATAAGCCTGCGATTGAACTTGCGAATAAGCTCGTAAATGATAAAAGCGCAGGCAGCTTAGAAAAAGTATTCTTTTCTAACTCAGGTGCCGAAGCGAATGAAGGCGCGCTGAAACTCGCACGCAAGTTCGGTAAAGAAGTGAACGGTGAAGACTGTACGGAAGTGATTACACTGACAGATTCATTCCACGGACGCACGATGGCGACGTTGTCAGCTACAGGTCAGCCTGATATGCATAAGGACTTCCAACCATTATTGCCAGGATCTAAGTATGTTCCGATCAATGACTCGGATGCTTTGAAAGATGCTGTATCTAAAAATACATGTGCGGTATTAGTGGAGACGATTCAGGGTGAGGGCGGAATTAATTTACTGAGTGATGAGTTCGTTGAAACACTGAAAGAGCTTCAAAACAGCGGCGTATTACTAATTGTCGATGAAGTCCAGACAGGCATGGGCCGTACGGGAACTCTTTACTCATTTGAACAATTCGAACTCGAACCGGATATCGTTACGCTCGCCAAAGGACTCGGCGGCGGCTATCCGATGGGTGCCTTTATGGCGACTGATAAAGTTGCCGGACACTTCAAACCCGGTGATCACGGGACGACGCTCGGCGGTAATCCGCTCGCAGCGGCAGTCGGCAATGCGATTTATGATGAAATCATTGAAGCCGGACTGCTCGATAACGTTGCGGCACGTTCAAGCCAGCTAGTTGAAGGTCTTGAGAAAATTTCTGATGATACTGTTGGTATTGCTGAAATTAAAGGACTGGGATTATTAATTGGCGTGCAGTTTAAAGATGAAGTTCAGGCAGCCGACGTATTATCAGCATGCTACAGTGAGAAAATGCTGGTGGTCACGGCGAAACATAACGTTGTGCGTTTACTGCCCCCGCTTAATGTAACTGCCGCGGAAATTGATGAAGCTCTGGAGAAATTCGGGACGGCAGTTAAGCAGGTTGTTAAGTAATATAAAAAGCATTAAATCCACATGGATTTAATGCTTTTTTGTGTTTGAACGACGTAGAAAGATCCACATCGACGTCCGAATTGATTTGTCAGACATTATCCGGTTCTACGCTGTCCGATAAAAAATTTACCACGCGTGGCCGCTGCCGCCGTCTATATTCACAGCGGTACCGCTCACGTATGATGCTAAGTCAGAACATAAGAATGTGATCACGTTCGCGGCCTCAGATGTATCACCGATGCGCCCGAGTGGAATGTTATCCGCACTCTTCACAGAAAATTCTTCCCATGATAATTCAGGTGCCTGCTTCTGCCAGCGTTTTTCAATCTGATCACTGCGGATTAAGCCGATGCATACCGCGTTAACGCGAATACCGTGCTGTCCCAAATCTTTGCTCATCGCTTTAGTCAAAGCAAGGCCGGCACTTCTTGACACTGTCGTCGGCAGTGAGTTCGGCTGCGGTGTTTTACCCATTACAGCTGTTAAATTTAAAATCGCCCCACCCTGTTTTTTCAAATGTGGCAGTGCTGCTTTTGAAAGCTTTACAGCAGCCATGACTTTCAAATCAATGTCTTCTTCCCAGCCTGACAGTTCAACGTCTTCAAAACTTTTCGCGAACGAGCTGCCAGCGTTATTCACGAGCACATCCAGACGGCCGAATTTCTCTACAGCCGCTTCAACGATTTTCTCACCCGCATCTTTATCAGTAATATCCTGTGCGATATAATCAACATCTCCAAATTCACCAATTGCCGCAGCTGCCTCTTTTAACGCTTCTTCTCCCCGTGCAACCAGCAATACTTTCGCACCGAGCTTCACCATCTGTTTTGCTGTTTCACGTCCGATACCTTTACTCGAACCTGAAATGACTGCAACTTTGTCTTTGTAGCCGAATTCCATTAACTCTGACACAGTACCACTCCTTCATATGTTTACTCACTCAAGTTTACATTATGAAACACGTTCGATACATCTTCTAAGTCTTCTAATACGTCAATCAGCTTCTCAAACTGTTCGAGGTCTTCGTCTTGTAAAGTCACTTCATTTTGCGCAATCATGGCATGTTCTGCTACTTCGAATTCTTCAATGCCAAGTGCGTCCAGTGAAGTTTTAATGTCGTTAAATGCCTGCGGTTCGCCGTAAACGACTGTCATACCGTTTTCCAGTGTAACGTCTTTTACATCGACTTCATTTTCCATTAAGTGCATCAGCACTGTTTCGTCATCAAAGCCTGTAAAGACGAATACCGACACGCTGTCGAACATATAGCTTACTGCGCCGCTGACGCCCATATTCCCGCCGTTTTTCCCAAATGCTGCACGGACGTCCGATACTGTACGGTTTACGTTGTTAGTCAGTGCATCGACGATAAGCATCGAGCCGTTCGGTCCAAAGCCTTCATAGCGAAGTTCGTCGAATGCTTCATCGTCTCCGCCTTTTGCTTTTTCAATTGCTTTGTCGATAATATGCTTAGGTACAGAATAAGTTTTAGCACGTTCCAGGACGATTTTAAGCGCCTGGTTTGTTTCCGGGTCCGGTTCGCCTTTTCTCGCGGCTACGTATATCTCTCTGCCGAATTTGGCATAGATACGACTCGTATTCTGATCTTTCTGTGCTTTTTTCTCTTTAATGTTATTCCATTTTCTTCCCATCGGTCATCTTCCTTATTCCAGTATATTTGCTTTTATATTTTACCACTTTTATTTATTTTTGTGCGGACGGCGTTCAGGCACATCCTTATTAATAATCATTTCCACCTGATAAATTCTGCTGACGAGTGAATGAATCGGTGCCTGTGTCATTTTAAACACCGGCCACGGCAGTGATGGCTCAAAGTCATGCATTGCCATAATGAATTCATCTCTGTCCGGCAGCTTTCTGAATTCAAAACGCTGTTCTTTATTCGTCGAACGTTTCTTCAGACTGCCTCCCGTAATTTCGAACATAACGATGTTATCTTCCGAGCGTTCTTCATTAAATTTCAATTCAAGTACTGGTTTCGGCTTATCGAGCACATATATCGATACCGTATTATTCTCTATTTTAGTATTGACGAAGTCGTAAATTATTTCATCGAGCCAGCCGAAGTAATACCAAGCGACGTTCTCTATAGTCCATCCCGGAGGCAGCGGTGCGCGCTGTACACTCCGCACGCTGTTATAATCTTTCGTTTTGTATGTCAGGTTTTTACCGTAGCGGCGAATCGGCGTTTCTGTTTCTTTAACATCTGTTCCGTAAGCTCCTAATATCGATACAATACTGCCATCTGATAATTCATCAGCAATGTAAATAATCTGTTCAACATTATTAGTACTCGCTGCGCGTGCAATATTGTCTGCAATCAGCATATATAAATCGTAAAACTTACCCTGCGTCAGTCTGTTCAGACGCATAATCGGATCTTCGAAAAAAATCACGACATCGATATTTTGAAGTGCCTCTTCGACTTCGGGCAAGATGAATAAATCCTTTTTAATAAATGTAATATTTTCGTGATCAGGCACCTGATTTGGGCTTGAAAATGCGAACAGGTTCGCCGATTCATTCAGTTCTATATATAAGTGCTCACCAATTCTACCGTGGACACCCATGAGCAGTACATTTTTCTTGTTCATAAAAATCCTCCTATGAATGCTTCAGTTCCAGTCTGTACCGTATAAATATTAATATGATCAGCATTAACAGTGTGACGATACCGATACCGAGAAACGGCAGATTGAATACCGTTGCGAAGTAGCCTGCAATAACGGAACCTGCGACAGAGCCGAGTGAAAAGTACGAATAAAATATTCCATTCGCTTTGCCCCGTTCGTGCATTTCAGAATGTTCCGCGACTATTTTGTTCATCGACGGGAAGATGAACCCGAAACCGAATCCGTAAATGACCATGACTAAAAAGATAAAACCTGGTGTCGGTGCGAAATGCAGCAGAATCATGCTGACACTTAAAATAAATATGCCGATTGCGACGAGACTTTCACTTTTATAGCGGGAATAAATTGTGTTGATTGGTGACATAAAGATGATGATTGCTGTAACCCCAAAGACGCTCAGCATCATCCCTGTCATGGATGCGTCGGCTCCAAGGTAACCGGTTTTTATCGGCAGACCAAAAGCGAGTGTGCCCTGTGCAATCATCAGTGTAAATGATGATATATACGCCACATTTAACGATGGACGGAGGAGCAGTTCTTTAAACGGGGTTGCCGCATGATGCGTTCTGCTTTCGCCTGTCGAACTTTCTTTAATACCGAAGAATGTTAAAATCGTCCCGAATACATATACCCCGGATAGGATGTAATACACCATTTCGTAGCTGATTGTGCTTGAGATAATGCCGCCTGCTGCCGGTCCCACTATTGCCGCTGTACCGATAGCAGCACCTGTCAACGCCATCGATTTCCCGATTGCCGACTTCCTTGAGATATCGGCGATTAAACTGAATGCTGCCGGTGTTAGAAGTCCGCTTGAGAATCCGTGGATTGCTCTCACTGCGAGCAGTATTGCGATTGACGGTGTCGTCGTATAAATCAAGATGAAAAACACCTGCATAACCATACCGAAAAGCAGCGTATTTCTGCGGCCGAATTTATCTGATAAATATCCGCCGGCGATATTGCCGATCATATTGAACAGTGAGTACATCGCAACCACGATACCCGCCATAAATTCAGATGCACCGAGTTCCAGTGCAAATGGTGTAATGATTGGCAACTGTATAAATAAATCTAAAAAACAGATTACGATTACTAAATATAATATAACTTTTGACTTCACATTATTCCCTCAATCTTAAATTAACATTTTCTATGCTTTTAATTATAACGAAAAAAAGACAGCAAGGCACGTATGCCCGGCTGTCTTTCTTTTCATCGTATAGGTTTTAAGCTTTTTTGTTCAATTTTTGTTCATAAGCATCGATAATTCCTGCTACCGCACCGTCACCAGTTACGTTAGTTGCAGTACCGAAACTGTCCTGTGCAACGTAAAGTGCAATCATAAATGCAACTGCCGCTTCGTTGAATCCAAGATTTGCCATCAGCACTCCGCTCGCTGCCATAATTGCGCCGCCCGGTACACCCGGAGCTGCAATCATTACGACACCTAAAAGTAGAATTACGCCGATCATTTCCCACACTCCCGGTATCTCGTAGCCTGGAAGAATTGTCATTACTGCGATCGAACAGCTGACGATTGTAATCGTACTGCCCGACAGGTGAATCGTCGCTCCCAGAGGAATGACAAAGTCCGCAATACGTGCACGAATACCATTTTCTTTCGTTCGTGCCAGCGTTACCGGAATTGTTGCTGCACTCGACATTGTACCAAGTGCTGTAAAATATGCCGGAAGCATATTTTTAAGCATTTTAAACGGATTTTGTTTTAACAGGGAACCCGCGATTGTGTACTGCAGCATTAACCATATCCAGTGAAGGATAATTGCAACAAGCAGTACAACACCAAATACTAGTAATGTGTCAAATACAGTTCCTGTTGCCGCCATTCCCGCAAATACACCCGCAATATAGAACGGTAAAATACGGATAATAACTTTTTCAATAATAAATTCTATAATATCTTTACCCTGGTCAAAGAACTTAATCATTAAGTCCAGCTTAAGTATGTTCATTACAATACCGACTGCGAAAGCCAGTACAAGCGCCGGTAAAATATCTATTATCGGTGGAATATCAAATTCCAGGAAAGGAGCAATTGCAGCACCCTCTTCGGGTACTTTGCTGTCCCCTGTAATGCGCGGCATAATAAAACTTGCCACTGCATATGCCATCAGCCCGGCACCCAGCGTTGATAAGTATGCTACCCCTAAAGTCGCACCGACGACTTTAGCTGAACCTGCACCAATTTTCGAAATTCCCGATGCAATAAAAAATAGAATAATAAATGGAATCGTAAAGAAGATAAACGCCCCTAGAATCGATTGCATCGTTACGAATACTCTTACAACGAATTCCATAATAGAACCCATTGCTCCGCCGTCGCCTACGAGATAATAAATGCCCCCGACTGCGATACCGGCGATAATACCCGCAATTAATTTTGCTAATAATTTCACTCTGAAATCCCCCTTGATTTTATCATCTTAATAAACATATCTTTTCACACTATAGATTGCAACCGTTTTCTAAAAAACTTTCTCGTATGCTGCATACCAGTCGTGCAGATTTTCATCCAGGTTTAAATGGCCTTTATATTCGAAATCGAGCTTCTGGAATAACTGTTGCATCGGCTTGTTTTCCTGTGAAGTATCTGTATGTATTCCTAAATATGATTTTTCCTGTCCAATCTCGATAATGCCACGTAAAATCTTCTGTGCAATCCCCTGTCCTTGGAACGTCGGATCAACAGCAAGTCTGTGCAGTGCTAGACAGTCCATTCGTGCAAGCTCCCATGGAATATCATCATAGGCAAATGCGTGATTATCGTCCGCAACGATACAGCCATTAATTTCGCTGCCTTCTTCATACACATAAAGAGTGCGGTTCTTTATATCTTTTTTGAATGTTGCATCTGTCGGATAATATTCATCCCACTGATAATTCCCTGCTGCGTGCATTCTTGGTATGACTTTTTTAATAATTTCCATTATATAAGGTACATCATCGCTCTCTGCTAAACGTAAAGACATTTAATTTCCTCCATTATTTGCTAATAATTTTATTAAAATACCGTCAATAAGCTGTGCATTCAATTATACATTGTTGTATACTATGTTAAAAGACTAAAGATGTAAGGGGTTTTATGATGTTCAAGTTTGATAAAAACACTGTTCCGTATCATATTTCAAATATGATATTTTACGTAGTCACACTCGCAGTTGTCGGACTTATTTATTATTTCGCATTTTTACCGCCGTTATTGGAAGTAACAACAGATGATTTCTTTGCATCATTCGGCCTTGGTGAATTTATCGGATTGCTTTTCTTCCTGATTTTAATTATCGTTCCAATCCTTCTTATCGTTGGTGCGGTTTACCATTTAATTAAAATTGTTAAACCGGCAGGAAACGTTCCGGCAGAAAATTAAGTTCCATGGGGATGGAATTTTAAAAAGCTCCGCAGTCTTTGGACTGCGGAGCTTTTTGTATTTATAATTACGGCTGCAATGTTTTGTTTAATGCAATTGTATAGTGACGAGGTTCACGTGCACCGCTGATTGCAAATTTGTCATCAAATATGTAATACGGCAGTGTACGGACTTTGTTCACTTTCGCCATATTAAAGTCTCCGATTACATTTTCTAAAAACAGGCTCGGATCGTTGATTACTTCGAGCGAAGGCACTTCAGGCATACCGTTTGCTTTCGCAATTCCTAAAAGCACATCTTTGTCGCTCACATTTTCACCATCGATAAAGTAAGCGCGGTGCAGCGACTCAAGAACTTCTTCGCCGAGTCCAAATTCGTACGCCAGTTTCAATAATCTATGCGCGTCTCTCGTGTTTGCCGGGATGACTTTCTCCATGTTGAATTCGATTCCGGCAATCTTACCTTGTTCGACGATATGATCGACCATTTCGGTAATTTCATCCATCGGTTTGTCATGCTTTTCAGCGAGGACTTCATACATGTTTTTCTCAGGTACTTTCGGTGCCTGATTATCAAGTTCGTAACTTGCATACTCTATATTAACTTTAGCATCTGTTTCATATTCAGCCAGTGCTGTTTCAAAATTCTTCTTGCCGATATAGCAAAACGGACATGCGATATCAATATATATTTTAACGTCCATAAGACCACTCCTTATTCTTTATTAAATTTTAACACATTTAGTGATGTAATTAGGAATTCTGTCACCATGTTGTGTAATTTTTAATACTAAATATTGTCAAAATCTGATACAATAATTCATGTAAAACTATCAGGATTTATCCTGCAAATAAATTTGATAGGTGGAGAATATAATGAAATATCGAGTTTTACTATACTATTACTACGTAGATGTAGAAGATCCGGAAACATTTGCGGCAGAACATTTAAGATTCTGTAAGGACCTGGGCTTAAAAGGCCGTATTCTAGTTGCCGATGAAGGTATTAACGGGACAGTTTCAGGTGATTTTGAACAGACTGAACGTTATATGGAATATATGAAAGCACATCCTTTATTTAAAGATATCGTCTTTAAAATTGATGAAACAGAAGAACATGCATTTAGAAAAATGTTCGTTCGTCCGCGTCCTGAGCTTGTTAACTTAAGCTTGGACGCTGATATAGACCCTCGTGAACAGACAGGTGAATATTTATCGCCTGCAGAATTCTATGAACAGATGCAGCAGGAAGATACTGTTGTTCTCGATGTACGCAACATCTACGAATATGACGTCGGTCATTTCCGCGGTGCGATTAAACCTGACGTTGAAACTTTCAGAGACACGCCGCAATGGGTACGCGACAACAAACACTTATTCGAAGGCAAAAAAATTCTCACATACTGCACAGGTGGAATCCGCTGTGAGAAATTCTCAGGATGGTTGAAAAAAGAAGGCTTTGATAATGTAGCACAGCTGCACGGCGGCGTTGCAACATATTCTAAAGACCCTGTCGCTAAAGGTCAGCTGTGGGACGGTCAAATGTACGTCTTTGATGAAAGACTGACAGTACCGATTAACCAGGTTGAACACGTAGTAGTCGGCCGCGATCACTTTGACGGTGAGCCATGCGAACGCTATATCAACTGTGCGAACCCTGAATGTAATGCGCAGGTTTTATCATCCGAAGAAAACCAGCACTACCACCTCGGCGGATGCTCAATCGAATGTACAGAACACTCACGCAACAGATATATTGTTGAGCACAACATGACAAGCGAATTTGTTAAAGAACGCATTGAAGAATTAAAACAGACAGACTTCGCTAAAACAGAACCTGTACTGAGCCATAAAGGCTAATATAATTATATTTTAAATCCAGTCCGGAATTCCGGGCTGGATTTTTTTATGGTTGCTGGTAGATGAGAGTGATTCCTCTGCCTGTGAGATGTTCTTGTGAGCAGAAGAACACACTTCCTTTGCACGTAAAATCTCTCATCAACCCCCTCCAATCTTCAATTCATACTAAATAAGTAAGTTTTATGCCTTAAATTATTGAATTATTCTAAATAAGTGATATCATTAATTCTAATTCATAGTTACTGACTAGGAAAAAACAGTCTTACATATTCCGGAAGCATATGCATTGGAAGGAGAATTTCATGGAGTTCAATATTTTAAACCAAAGTCCTGTTCTTGACGGGCTTTCTGTCCAGGAGTCACTCAATCATACGGTGGAGCTTGCAAAGCTCGCAGATACACTCGGCTACAAACGTTATTTCGTATCGGAGCATCACAATATGGAAAATCTTATCGGTACTGCACCTGAGGTTTTAGTCACTCATCTTATTAATCATACGAAAAATATAAGTATCGGTGCCGGCGGCGTTATGCTGTCGCATCACAATCCGTTTCACGTTGCCGAGCAGTTCCAGCTAATCAGTCATCTTGCACCTGGACGTGTGAATCTGGGTGTGGGTAAAGCCCCTGGCGGTACACCGCTCTCAACTGCTGCTCTCCAGCATGAACTCCGTGCCAACATCGATTCTTTCAATGACAGATTCCTGAGTCTGAAATCGTATGTAGACGGTACGCATGAGAATAACAGGTCTCTTAAAATATCGGCAGATACCGAGTCTTCGAAACCTGACTTGTTCCTTCTCGGCGGCAGTGTTTCATCAGCTCAGTTTGCAGCTCAAAATAAAGTGAATTTCATCTTCGCACATTTCATTAGAAATGATGAGGCACTGCTTAAAGAAGTTTCAGCCGCTTACAAAAAACAAAATCCGGACGGGAAATTCATCGCTGCCCTATCGGTGCTCGCAATCGAAACTGAAGAAGAAAAACAAGCTGCTGCAGACGCAAATAAAATTTATGCTCTTAAATTTAAAGATGGTAAGACATTGCGCGTCACTACTGAAAAACAGGTTAATGATTTTATTAGAAACACCGATGAAAAAATTGAAGTAGAGAAAACTCAGGTCGATATGATTCTTGGTACAAAGGAAGAAATTCTATCGAAATTAGATGAACTCAGTGAGCTCAGTCCAATCGACGAATTCATGTTCCATATACCTTCAACTGATGCTGCCCTACGCAACCATACAGTTAAAATGCTCGCACCGATCCATACCATACACAAAGAAAAGGCTGGGATATTATGAGTAAGAAAGTACAGTTCGGAGTTATGCTGCACGGCCCCGGCGGCCATATGAATGCATGGAGAAGCGCTGATGTCCCAAGTGACGCCAGCGTTAATTTCGACCATTATAAAAACATCACTTTGAAAGCTGAAGATGCAGGATTTTCATTTATCTTTGTTGCAGATGGTCTATTTATTAATGATAAGTCGATTCCTCACTTTTTAAGTCGCTTTGAACCGTTAACACTGCTTGGTGCACTTGCTCCGATTACGTCTCATATCGGTCTTGTTGCAACAGTTTCAACATCGTACAGCGAACCATTTACGATTGCACGCCAGCTTGCCTCAGTCGATATGATGAGCGGCGGACGTGCCGGCTGGAACGTGGTGACTTCTCCTTTAGAAGGCAGTGCTAAAAACTTCAGCAAGGACAAGCACCCGGAACATAGTCTGCGCTACGATATCGCGGACGAACATCTCTCAGTCGTTCAAGGACTTTGGGATTCATGGGAAGATGACGCATTTGTACGCGATAAAGAAAGCGGACAATATTTCGATAAAGAAAAAATGCACGAGTTGAATTACGAAGGTGAATTTTTCAAGATTTCAGGTCCGCTTAATATCGAGCGCTCACCTCAGGGTCAGCCTATTATCTTCCAGGCTGGAGCATCACCGAAAGGCTCAGCCTTTGCTGCTCGAAATGCCGACGCAGTATTTACAAATGCAACTACTTTGGAAAAAGCACAGAAGACTTATGCAGACTTGCGCCAGCAGGCAGCAGATAATGGACGTAACCCTGACGAAATCAAAGTATTCCCGACACTGCAGCCGATTGTTGGAAAAGATGAACAGGAAGTCCGTGAACGATACGAGTACATTAAAAACTTAGTGACTGTAGAAGAAGCACTTGCCTACCTTGGGCGTTACTTCGATCACCATGATTTCACCCAGTATGATGTTGATGCGGCGTTCCCTGAACTTGGCGACATCGGTAAAAACAGTTTCCAATCAACGACGGATGACATCAAAGCACGTGCGAAGGAAAATAATATGACACTCCGTGAAGTAGCGCTGGAGGAAACAACACGTGAAAGTCCATTTATGGGTACCTACGAAGAAGTTGCCGACAAGATAATAGAATGGTTTGAAAACGACGGTGCAGACGGATTCGTTCTGACACCTCATATCCTCGGAGATTTCTTCCACGACTTCATCGATAAAGTGATTCCTATCTTAGTTGATAAAGGCTATTATGATACTTCTTATGAAGGTAAAACTTTACGCGATGAACTTGGCTTGCCGTTTAAAGAAAACCGCTATGCAAAATAGAATAAAAAAATCAGCAGCTGACCCTTTTGAAGTCAGCTGCTTTTTTATGTCGAAACCCCCTTATCTCCCTGATTTTACACCCAGTTTTTTCCTCATTTCTCAATGTAAACGCTTTAATATTCTTTTTAATTCAAATTATCTGAAAACTCATTGACTCAGCTGTCACTCCTTGCTACACTTAGCAACTAATTCACAAATTTCAGTTGCAGGAGGACTGCTATGCTAACTTTACTAATTTCTTTATTTTTACTGGTGACAGGTTATATTGTTTATGGAAAGATTGTAGAACGTATTTTTGTTATTGATGATAAAAACCCAACACCTGCATATAAAACAAATGACGGTGTTGACTATATGCCGATGCATCCATTCAAAGGATGGCTGATTCAGCTCTTAAATATTGCGGGTCTTGGCCCGGTATTTGGTGCTGTGGCTGGTGCTGTTTACGGTCCTCCGGCTTTAATCTGGATCGTTGTCGGCTGTATTTTTGCCGGTGCCGTTCACGATTATTTTGCAGGCATGCTCAGCTTAAGACATAATGGTTCACAGTTCCCGGCTCTTGTAGAAAGATATCTCGGAAAAGGTGTTAAAGTTTTCATTTATATCGTTTCACTGGCACTGATGATTCTTGTAACTGCTGCATTTACTGCCGGTCCCGCAGAACTAATTGCATTAAAATCAGGCGGTGCGATTCCATTCTTTGTTGCTTTAATTATTATTTTCACATATTTTGTTATCGCTGCTGTACTGCCGATTGATAAAATCATCGGACGGATTTATCCGTTTTTCGGTGCGGTACTGATTATTATGGCAGTATCGGTGTTATTCGGTTTAATCTTTTCAAGCACTCCGATTCCAAACCTGACGTTTCAAAACCAGCATCCTGCAGGACTTCCTGTATGGCCGCTTATAATGGTTACCATTTCATGTGGTGCAATCAGTGGATTCCATTCAACTCAAAGTCCCATTATTGCACGTACTGTTAAGAAAGAATCAGACGGCCGCAAAGTGTTCTTTGGTGCAATGATTGCAGAAGGTGTTATTGCACTAATCTGGGCAACTGCAGGTATGACTTTCTTCCACGGAACAGGCGGACTTGCAGAAGCACTTGCAGTCGGTGGACCTGCTGGTGTAATCGATACAATTTCTATTGAAATGCTCGGCTCTGCAGGTGCAATATTGGCATTCCTTGGTGCTATTATTTTACCAATCACGACCGGAGACACAGCACTTCGTTCTTCACGCATGATGCTTACTGAAGCAGTAACCGGTATGAGAAAGAGCAAAAAGGTACCTAAGATGTTCTGGATGACACTTTGTGTCGGTATCCCCGCATTCCTGCTGTCGACTATTGATTACATGTTCTTATGGCGTTATCTGGGCTTTACTAACCAGACGGTTGCAGCGACAATGTTATGGGTTGCGACTGTATATCTGTTAAAAGAAGGTAAATTCCACTATATTGCTGGAATACCAGCATTGTTTATGACAGGTGTAGTCGGAACGTACTTCCTGTATGCACCTGAGACGCTGAACCTCGGTTATAACATCTCCATCATCGGTGGACTGATTCCAGTCGCTGTGACAGGTTATCTGTACGTTAAAGCTATTCTGAAACAACGAACTGCAGAAGTTAACGATCCGGCTTACGAACATTAAACATTAAAGTACTGGACTGGTGTGAGAGACTCTCATACCAGTCTTATTTTTATGCAGAAAAAAACTCCCAATCTCTTTAGATTGGGAGTTCTATGATTAAATTAGTATTAGAATCTGTAGTATCCGTCGATGTGACCGTGTACGTATGATACTGCGCGCTGTCCAACACCTTCAGAAGGGTTAAGAGCGTCTACCATTTGGCCGTTACCGATGTATACTCCAACGTGTGAATAGTTGTTGAAGAATACTAAGTCACCTGGCTGCGGGTTAGATACTTGCGTACCTGCTGCTTTTTGGCTGTAAGTGTCTCTAGGAATTGATTTACCGTTGAATGCTGCCATGAACTGCTGAGCAAATGATGAGCAGTCTACTGCTGTTGCAGAGTTTCCGCCGTATACATAGCTCTTACCTACTGCTAATGAGTTAGCAACTGCTGCTGCGTTGCCGCCAGTTACTGCTGGTGCTGCTGCTGGCTGTTCAACTTCTTCAACCTCTTGTACTTCTTCTTGAACTTCAACTTCTTCAACAGCTGGTGCTGCTGCTTCTTCAGCTGGAGCTTCTGCCGCTTGAACTTCTTCAACTTTTACTTCTTCAACAGCTGGTGCTGCAGTTTCTTGTGCAGGAGCAGCTTCTTCTACTGTTTCTGCTGCAGGCGCTGCTGCTTCTTCAGCAACTACGATTGTTTTACCAGCGATAATTAAATCTGAAGATAAGTTGTTCCAAGCTTTAAGATCGTCCATTGCTACATCAAACTGAGAAGCGATAGCAAATAAAGTGTCGCCTGCTTCAATTGTATATGTAGATGCATTTTCTTCTGTTTCAACTTCTTCAGCAGGAGCTGCACTTGGTGCTTCAGCGTCTACTTTAAGAACGTCACCAGGGAAAATAAGTTCTGAAGTTAAGTTGTTTAATGACTTAATTTCATTTACCGATTGTGATGAACCTTCAGAAATGCTCCAAAGAGTGTCACCAGATTCTACTGTAACTTCTGATGCTGATATATTAGCTGCAGCTAATGCTGATAAAGCTGTAAGCGATGCAGCAGAGATAATTGTTTTTTTCATGTTTAAATCCTCCATAGTTTGGGAATATTTTTATTGAACTCTGTCCGAGTCATTTCCACGAGTCTTACTATAGCATAGGACACAAGGGATTTGGCGTTTGTAACTGACTTGTAATCTAATAGAAAAATTAGTGATACTAGAGTTATATAAAGTAAGCGACTTCAGTAATGTTGATTTAAAGTAAAACACCCATAAACCTTGATGTAATAAGGTTATGGGTGTTTTATCGTATATTTTAAATTCAAAGTTATCTAACTTTTGTAATATAACTGTAATGTTTTTAATAGAATACTAAATCGATTAAAACCAGGGTTACACGTGCTTCATTTCATTATATTACTGTCGTATGCACTGCAAGCTGCTCAAGTTCATTCTGTTCAAGCAAGTCATCTGTAATGATTGCCGTAAAATCATTAAAGTCACTTATTTTTGCAAATGCCGTAAGATTCAACTTGCTGGAATCCACGACAAGGTATGCCGCTTGTCCACACTTCATCATTAAACGCTTCACTTTCGCCCTCTCTATCGTCGGCGCGAATATACCATCATCAATCGTCATAGCCTGCGTGCCGACAAATGATACGTTCACTCTGATATTGTTAAGTAAATCAATAGTCTGTGTGCCGTACATCGATCCGATATTCTGCTGCACCGTGCCGCCGAGAATGATTACTTCATGGTGACTGTCTATTAATTCAGCCGCAGCTTTAATGTCATTTGTTATGATACGTACAGTAAAATCTGCATTCTTTAACAATTTGCAAATTTCCAAAGTCGTTGTTCCGGCATCAAGAAGGATCGTTTCATTAGGCTTAATAAACTGCATTGCCTTTTTCGCAATCAGTCGCTTCTCTTCTATATTAACCAGCTGTTTCTTTACAAACGGCACTTCGTTTAAGAAAGAATCCTTTAGAAGAATTGAAGTAGACGTCCTGATAATCTGTTCACTCGATTCAAGTTCCTTCAAATCACGACGTACTGTCATTTCAGAAACACCAAGCTCGGCAGCAAGGAGCTCAATAGTTACGTTACTATTTTCAGCTACACGGTTTACAATATATTGTTGTCTTTTTCTTTTCATATATATCACCCTGGTATTCATTTTATTGTTTGGTATTTATATTGTAACGCAAGTAATGTGATTAATTTACATTATATTTTTCATTTTGTGATTTTTAAACATGAAGAAATAATGAAACGAGCTAAAACATTTATTTCCCATCAAAATAAAAAAGTAAAACCCTCTAATCCAGATTTTACTTTCCACTTACCATAGTCTATTTCTTTATAACGACGCCGTATTCTTTAAGCCTCTCAGCTATAACTTTCATGCCTGCAGCATCACCGGCTTCTTTTGCTTCGTGATATGCACTAAGCAGATCGGTTACTTCGTTCTGCTCGCCGCGCAGCTTCTCGTCAGTATCTGCATCAGCCTCTTCATCGTCATAAATCATCTCAACTTTCAACGTGACGAACAGCATTATAATCCCAAATATAATTGCGAGCCCAATACTTGAGACTCCTGCGATATTTTCAAGCGTATTGTTCTCAATTACTTTTTCTGATAAAAACCGCGCTATTTCCGGGGTAATAAATCCGACAGCCAGTCCCATCAGTACTTTCATCGGCTCAAAGTGGAATTTCTTTCTGTCCGGACGTCTGTCGTCTTCTTCTGATTTTAAAAACATATTAAGCTCCTCATTACATCTCTTTAGCATGAATTATACTAGATAAAGTCCTCCGGAACGAAAAAAAGATGCCGTTATTTCTACAAAATAATAGCATCTTATATAACAGGTTTTACTCTTTCTCCCCAACGACTGTAAATCGTGCATTAACATGGTCCGCATTTTCAGCTTCATCGATTACCGCAATCGCAAAGTCGGCATAGCTTATATAACTTTCGCCTGCGTTATTCACCAGCAGCACGTCTTCACCTTTTTCATATTTTCCTGTGCGTTCTCCTTCCGCATCAAAGTCTGCTGACGGGCTGATAAATGTCCATTTCACATTGGTCGTCTGCTCAAGTTCTTCCAGATTTTCACTCTGTCCTCCCGCTGTCGGTTTAAATATATCCGGGAAGTTTGGCGTATCGATAACTGTCATCGTTCTGCTGTCATCAATATATAAACTGCCTGCTCCGCCGACTACAATCAAACGTATGCCGGTTCCTGCCAGTGCATTGATTAACGCGCGTCCCGCTTCAACGTGTGCATCTTTTTCTCCGAGCGGTGCACCGAATGCATTGACCACAACTTCCAGTCCGCGGAAGTCTTCCGCATTTGTATCATGTACATCTTTTTCTATCACACTGATATTATCATTAGTTAATTTCGCAGCATTTCTTACAATTGCTGTGACTTCATGTCCTCTTTTTACTGCTTCATCTAATATTAAACTGCCGGCTCTACCCGTCGCACCTACGATTCCAATTTTCATTTAAAATCCTCCAATTATGATATGATTTTAACTACTATATTACATACCCTACACTTACTTTTTGAAACCAAGTCTATTTACTGATCAGGAGTGCGGATATATGAAGAAAAAGAAAATCCATAAAACAAATGCAATGCGTACACTTGAAAATCACAAGATAAACTACGATGTACACGAATACTCATGGAACGAAGAGCATACAGATGCTAAAACTGCGGCTCTGAAAGTCGATATGCCGTTTGAAAAAATATATAAAACCTTAGTTGCTGTCGGTAATATCACAGGTGTTATCGTTGCCTGTATTCCCGCGTCCAATGAACTAAACTTAAAGAAATTTGCCAAAGCGAGCGGCAACAAAAAAGTCTATATGCTTCATATGAAAGGTTTGGAAAAAACAACCGGCTATATCCGCGGCGGCTGTTCGCCTGTCGGCATGAAGAAGCTCTTTCCGACTTATATTGCCCGGGAAGCCCAGACAATGGAGACAATCGTCGTGTCCGCTGGCAAACGCGGCATGCAGATGGAACTTCCACCTGCAGATTTAATTACCGTCACTAACGGAGAATTTGCTGATATAACAGAATAAAAAAAGAGCTCTGAATCCCAATACGGGTCAGAGCTCTAAATCTATATTTAGGCTTTTACAACGACGATTTCTCCGCCTTTAATGTGAGCTTTAACAGTTTCAAGGTTTTCTTCTTCTAAAATTAAGTCTGTCAGCTGGTCTTCAATCTTATCCTGAATGACTCTACGCAGCGGTCTTGCACCGAAGCGTTTGTCATAGCCCAGGCTGACGAGTTTTTTCTTGGCGTCATCTGTAATTGTAATCTTAATTTCATTCTCTTCCAGTGCTTCTTGTAATTCAACCAGCATCAGGTCGACGATTTCCATTAAGTTTTCTTCTGACAGTTCGTTGAATTTAATAATTGCATCGAATCTGTTTAAGAATTCCGGTTTGAAATAATCACTTAAGTTTTCAAGTGTCGTAACTGATTCGTGCTGGTCTGCATTAAAGCCGACGCTCGTATTGTTATCACCTGTACCGGCGTTACTCGTCATAATGACAACTGTTTCTTTAAAGCTGACTGTTCTGCCGTGTGAATCCGTTAATTGCCCATCTTCCATAATTTGCAGGAACATGTTCTGCACATCAGGGTGCGCTTTTTCAATTTCATCTAATAGAATAATTGAATAAGGATTGTGACGTACTTTTTCTGTCAGCTGTCCAGCTTCTTCGTGACCGACGTAGCCTGGAGGTGAGCCGATTATTTTAGATACGGCATGTTTTTCCATGTACTCACTCATGTCGAGTCTGATCATTGAATCTTTTGAACCGAATAACTCTGCAGCAAGTGCTTTCGTTAATTCAGTTTTACCGACACCTGTCGGGCCGACGAACATAAATGAACCGATTGGACGATATTTAGATTTAAGTCCGGCACGGCTTCTTCTGACAGCTTTCGCTATCTTGTCGACAGCTTCATTCTGTCCGATAACTTTAGCGTTCAGATTAGGACCGAGTTCTCTCATCTGCGTCTGTTCTTCAGACTGCAGTTTCGTTACAGGAATACCTGTTTTCTCTTCGACAATAAGCTGAATATCAGATATATCGACATCCATTACCTGTTTGTCATCTGCTGCGGCTTCCAGCTGTTTCTCAAGTTGCAGTTCCTGATACTTAAGACGTGCTGCAGTTTCATAGTCTTCCTGTTCTGCCGCTGCGTCTTTTTCTTCAGCAATTTTTTCCAGCTTCTGCTTAATAGAATCTGTATCGTTCTCAGCGTTAGCCAGGTTTAATCGCGAACCCACCTCATCCATTAAGTCGATTGCTTTGTCCGGTAAGAAACGGTCCTGAATATATCTGTCGGATAAATTCACAAACGCTTCAACTACTTCGTCGGAATAACTGACTTCATGGAATTTTTCGTAGCGGTCTTTAATCCCGTTAAGAATTAATACAGACTCTGCCAATGTCGGTTCTTTAACTATAATCGGCTGCAGACGGCGTTCGAGTGCAGCGTCTTTTTCAATCTGACGGTATTCTTTCAATGTTGTTGCACCGATAATTTGCAGCTCGCCGCGTGCAAGTGCCGGTTTAAGAATGTTGCCGGCATCCATCTGTGAACTTTCCGCAGAACCTGCACCAACAATCTGGTGAATCTCATCGATAAATAGAATAACGTCCTGACGTTCTTTAAGTTCAGCAATCAGCTGTTTCATACGCTCTTCAAACTGGCCGCGCATTGAAGTGTTCGCTACCAGCGATGCCACATCCAGCACATAGATTTCTTTATCCATCAATTTAGTCGGAACATTGCCTTCTACTATTTTCAATGCCAGTCCTTCAGCGATTGCTGTTTTACCGACACCAGGTTCACCGATTAATACCGGGTTGTTTTTATTACGTCTGTTCAGTGTTTCAATAACGCGTTTAACTTCTTTGTCGCGTCCGATGACCGGGTCGATATTACCCGCTCTGGCTTCGTCGGAAATATTGTTGCCGAGCTGATCTAAAAGCCCGTCACGCTTGTTATTTTCTCGTTCTTTCGTTTGTGTACTTGTTCGTTTGCTTCCCTGTCCGTTGAAATATTTATTGTTCTCATTATTGTTTTCGAAAGATGTTCCTTTAAAGAAGTCATTTGAATTTATCATTTGACCCTGGATTTCCTGGAAACAGCTGTCACATAAATGTACCTGCATTTTTTGATTGTTAAAATTCATTGCAAGGTTTACATTCGCTTCGTTAAGTCCGCAATTTTGACATTTCATATGTGTTTCCTCCTATTTAGTATATTCTATTCACAGTCTATTTGACTTTGACTATATTTGACTATGAGTATAGTATAAAGGCCCTAAAAGATATTTTCAAATATGATGCTTACAAATATTTTTCTCATCTGACTATCTTTGACCTTATATATTTATTATACATTGACCTTCTTTGACTTTCAAGTATTTTTACTTGGTTTTTAAATAGAAAAACCGGCTTCCCCTAATGGAAAAAGCCGGTCGTAATTATTACTTCGTATTTGTGAATCCGCCGTCGATACGGATGACTTCACCATTAATATATTCTGCTTTCGATGTTAAGAGGAAAGTAACCAGTTCAGCCACTTCTTCCGGCGTACCGAGACGTTTTTGCGGGATACCCGCTTCTGCATTTTCTTTCATTTCAGGATTATCTGCGTAAAATGCTGCAACCATCGGTGTCTCTGTAGGACCTGGAGCGATAGAGTTTACACGCAGTCCGTCTTTCGCATATTCAGCAACAAGGCTTTTCGTCATGCCGACAATACCGTGTTTCGTTGCCGAGTAAGTCACAACAGAATCCTGACCGGTTACACCGGCACTTGAAGCTGTGTTTACGATAGAACCGCCACCCTGTTTCAGCATTACTTCTGCAACGTAGCGGATACCGTATAATGCACCCAGCATATTAATACCGACAATTTTATCGATTTCACTGATATCTGTTTCAAGGAAGTATTTACCGCTTCCTGAAATACCTGCGTTATTAAAAAAGTAGTCAATCGTTCCGAACTTCTCAACTGTTTGATCAACGTAATTCTTTACATCTTCAGCTATAGAAACATCTGCTTTAATGAAAATTGTATCTGCACCCGCTTCTTTTACCAGTTTAACCGTTTCATTTCCACCCTCTTCGTTTACATCGACAACCGCGATATTAACACCCTGCTCAGCAAGACGCGTCGCTGTTGCCTGGCCAAGACCGCTTCCGGCACCTGTAATAATAGCTGTTTTAGTCATTAAATTATCTCCTGTAATTTCTTTTCAATACCAATTATAAGCCTTTTAAATTCAATTTAAATCAATTCGGTCTGCACATAAATTAATTATTTTTATTTACAAAATACATTTCACATAGTATAGTTGATTACACAACTAATCAACCGAACATAAAAAGAGGAGGCGGGGATTTGTGAAAGCCGTACTAGATGACTCCAGTCCAATATTTCAACAAATATACGAGATGATAGAAGACGACATAATTGAAGGTGTGCTTGCAGAAGGAGAGCAGATTCCTTCTACCACAGAAATCTCTAAGTTTTATCAGGTAAACCGTGCGACTGCACAAAAAGGACTTGCAGTGCTTGTCGATGAAGGTTATGCATATAAACAGCGCGGTGTCGGTATTTTCGTTGCAGAAGGCGCGACTAAGAAATTGATAGAACAGCGTAAAAAAGAATTCCGTCTGCAATTTGTTAAACCGCTGCTCGAAGAATCAAAGCGGCTGCGCATGACGAAAGAAGAAGTGATTAAATTTATAGAGGAGGACAATGATGATTAAAATAAATAATTTATCGTTTGCTTATGACAAAAAGAATATATTGAAAAACGTTAATTTAAATGAAGCTGAGCCGGTAATTATCGGACTGTGGGGACGTAATGGTTCTGGGAAAACAACTCTAATGAAAATTTTATCGGGCATGGAGCAGCCGGATGGAGGCACTGTTGAGATTGATGGTATTTCTCCATATAACAACAGCGATGCAATGAATCACGTTGCATTTATGCAGGAAGACCATCCCTACTCTGATATGTGGAATGTTAACGATGCTCTGAAATTCGCCCGAGACTTCAACGAAAACTGGGATCAGCAGCTTGCTGATAAACTGATTGATATTTTTCAGCTGCCGAGGAAGAAAAAAATCCGTACCTTTTCAAAAGGTATGAAGACAATGATTACGATTGCTATCGGTCTCGCAAGTAAAGCACCGCTGACAATTTTTGATGAACCGTCAAATGGTCTCGATGCACATATGAGAAAGCAGTTTTACGATGTTCTTCTCGAGTCGTACGATGAACATCCGCGTATGATTTTGCTGTCATCCCACCATATTGAAGAAGTTGAACCTTTGTGTGAAAAGATTGCAATTATCGATAACAATACATTGATGCACTATGAAGACACCGATGTTTTGAAAAATAACGGGGTCCATATCAGCGGGACAGCAGAAGCAGTACGTACGGTAATTGGCAGTAAGCGGGTACTTGAAGAACGTAAACTCGGCAAACAGCAGAATGTCATGCTGGATACACCGTTGACAGCTGACTTAAAACGCGAGGCGGAACAAGCTGGTGTCATGATAGAAAAAGCACCATTCCAGGATTATCTCGTTAATTTAACTAAGAAGGAGGCGGAGCCGAATGAACACTTTTAAGGGTCCTTTTAAAGTTGTATCCAAGGAAATGGCGCTGACATTTTATATTAATGCGTTTCTGACAGTCGCATTATTTGGACTGTACATTTTTCTCAGTTCAAATATAGATCCGAATGAATTACTAGGTGTAATATTCGGACCGCTTTATGTAGTGTTTTTCGCTTATCCCTTTATATTTTTTAAAGCATATAAATATATACTCTCACTTGGTGGAACACGAAAACAGTTTATGATTTCAGCAATATCTGCTTCGATGATTTACCTTATCGCTGCAACAGTACTATTAAATGTACTACATTTGCTTGGCGGTGTAATATTCCAGAACGGATATAATTTCCACATGGCTGATTTACTCGCTGATCCAAGTACTGCAATGTATTTCTGGATTGATTTCCTGTGGATATTCATTCTGTTTGGCATCGGTATGTTTGCACAGGCAATATTGTTCAACTTTGGAGCAATACGCACACTGATCTTAGGAGCCATCATCATACTTGCTTCAGTTACAGCATACTTCTTCATGGATCTTACACCATTGTTTGAATTTATAATTCAGGAACACCTGCTGTTCATTCACCTCTTTGCACTGCTTTCATTAATCCTGATTGCAGCATCTTACTTCATGATGAGAAATGCACCATTGGAACGAGGCGACAGAAAAACATTCAAAGTTAGCTCTGTAAATTAATATTAAAAGAACACTCACTGCGATTGCAATGAGTGTTCTTTTTTGATTTCAAATAGCGTTTCGTCAATAATTTTTTCAATCAGTTTCAACTTCTCGTAATAATCATCGACGCTTTCCTCTAAACTGTTTTGATTAACCGGAACTGCCGCCGTTAACAAAGATGTTCTTTTCTCTCTCGCTTCTGGAATAACATGCTGCAGTTTTCTGTTTAATAATGCCGCGAAATTATTTTTATTTTCGATAAATTTATCATACCCGGGAAGGTCCTGAATCTGATTGCGGGGTTTGTAAGGATTCGTTTCGAAACGGATACCGATATCTTTTACAGTATTCCCGTTCTCCCGAAGCAGGTTGATATATGTATCCGCGTGAATATAGAACGTGCTCTCGAGCCCGGTCACTTCTAATAACTGAGCTGACTTCCAACTAGGCTTTGAAATTAAAAAGATAAAATTGTTGCGCCCTGCTCCGCCTGCTTCTCCCCAGCTGATATCAAGTTCTGTCTCACCTTTAAATTTCTCCATTAAAATATTCTGCCAGCATATCTTCTGCTGCACACTGTCCATCGGAATCCCTTCCGTCAGAGATTTCACTGGCTCGCTGACAGGTATATAAAATTCATTGAGCTTCTCTTTGAAATCTTCGAGCAGACGATTCAATGCAGCGTTATTCACACTCAGGTTATTATTCAGAAATAAACTGTAGTGCACACTTTTAAACTTCAAACTCCCGGGCAGCACAGTCGTATCAAGTGTTAAAAAGATAAAGTGGAACTCCGCCGCTTCAATATTTAGCTTTCTTAAAATTCTCTGCTGGGCCGTTTCCGACTCGTAACGAAGCGTCTGCTCAATCCCTTCACCAGTACCCAGTTTGTTTTCAATGACAATGATCTTCGGCACCTGTTTGTCTGTTTCATATATCACCATGTCAGGTGTGCCAATCGGTTTGCCCAGTCCTAAGCGGTTTATCACTTTGTAGTTATAATTATTATCTATTTTTAAATCTGCTGCTGTCAGGAACTGATTTAGAAAATGCCTTGAATCTTCAAAACACTTTTTCAGAAAATCAGATATTACATCTTCCCGATAAAAAATATTAAATGCGTCAAATGCGTTCATACCATTACCTTCTTTACGTTTAGTAATGTTATTTTACAGGACTTTTGGTGAATAGTATTTATATATTTTTAGAAAAGTGAATATTCGTGATAAATATCAACATCCCGCTCGTTTTCCTACATTAATGGAACAAAACCCACCAAGCGATACCTGCTTAAACTTCATCACATTTACTTACCATTATCACCCAACATATCAAGCGGACTCAGTTTTGCTTCAATCTCGGCTCTGTCCATTTCCATAAACGGCGGCAGATCTAATTTTTCTCCTGCTTCAATGCCAGGAGTACTTTCGACCAGTCCCGGACCGTCTGTTGCGATTTCAAACATAATACCGTTGGATTCCCGGAAGTATAAACTCTTAAAGAAGTGTCTGTCGACGACTCCTGTTGAACTGAAGCCTCTTTCGGTCACCTGCTCATGCCAGTACCGCAGCGTTGCCTCATCTTTTACATTAATCGCAAGATGGTGCACACTTCCCCGCCCCGGTCGTTCACGGTCGCCGTCTTTATATTTAACAAGAATTTCACTGTGCCCATCACTCCCCGAAGGCCGATATAATCGCTCATTCTCATCACCCGACACTTTTACGTAATCGAACAGGCTCGTCAGCGTTCTTTCCATCTTTTCAATTCTGCGGACGCTCATTTCCACTGTCCCCATGCTCATAATCTGATGCTCCGCCGGAACGTCTGAATCATCCCAACTTTCGAATCTGCTGATCATGTCATTATCCACTGCCTGCAGCGCCAATCGCAATCCGTCTCCATCTTCAAACAACACGGATTTTCTGTTTCCGTACACTTTGACGTCACTGTGTTCCACACCGTATTCATCAAACCGCTTTTGCCAATACGATAAACTGCTCTCCCCTCTGACGAACAGCCCTATCCGCGTAATAGCATTCGTGCCATGTCTCGTATTCCCAGCCATCGGCATTTCAAAGAACGATAATTCCGTTCCCGGCCGTCCCTTATTATCACCGTAAAATAAATGGTACATCGAGGGATCATCCTGATTCACCGTAACTTTAACTCTGCGCATACCGAGCACTTTGTTATAAAAGTTATTATTCTCCTGTGCGTATTTCGCCAGCATTGAAATATGGTGGTGTCCTAAAATTGCTGTCATTATATTAACCTCCGTATACTTTTACTGAAATTAAAGTTAAAACAAATTAATCAGCACTACGCCTGTCAGCATAATTATCAGTCCGATAAACTGTACGGGTACAATAGTATGTTTTGCCGAACGGAATAATCCGAACTGCTGCACTAAAATACTGCCTGTAATCTGACCGAATAAGACCAGTACGACCGTTGGTCCTGTACCGATTTCACCGACAAGAAATATGTTGATTAATACGTAAAATCCGCCGAATATCCCTCCGAGCCATACCCAGAGCGGTGCTTTTTCTGTAATCGGATTTTTCACCGGAACGAATGTTTTATCTCTTATAATAACAATCAGTACAAGCACCGCTGCACCGATAAAGAAAGAAATAAATGCTGCCGTAAACGGCGAGTTCACAGCACTGCCAAGTTCTCCGTTAATTGCTGCCTGGATCGACAACAGTGCACCGCCCGTAAATCCTGCAGCGCGCCACGGCCATTTGTTAACATCATCATGTACAGGTTCCAGCTTGTAACGGCGCATCTTTATAATGTCCTGCAGAACAACTGCAAGAAAGACACCTGAAAAAATCAGCACGACTCCAAGAAATCTGCTTATACCAAACGGCTGAACCATCGAGTTAAACCAACCGAAGTTATCGATGACCATGCCTGTAATAATCATTCCGATAATCGGCATAATCGCAGTTTCCACGCTGCCTATTTTAGGAAAGATAAATATATTTGTCGTGAGTGCAATAACACCGCATACTCCGCCGAGCCATATCCATGCCGGCTGTTCAGTAAATACTTTCAGCTCAGGCGCAAGCGGTAAACCGTTGACCAGCACGATAATACTTAAAAATACGGTACCGATGATAAATGAAATCATCGATGCAATAAACGGTGAACGTACATAACTCCGTAGACCTGAGTTAATTGCAGACTGCATCGACATTCCCGTTCCAATCGCGGCACCCAGTAATGCAGTAAACATCGTGCTCACTCCCTCTGTATATTTGAATATTATCGTATCACTTATTAATGCAAAAATCCCCTTTGATAACTATCAAAAGGGATTGCTGTTACTCTGCCGGTTCCATCTGCGCTTCAAATTCATCAAGCAGTGCCCGGACTTCATCTGTCGTGTTCGTATCCATCAGCTGATGTCTCAACTCACCTGCGCCTTTAATGCCCCGCACGTAGATTTTAAAGAATCTGCGCAGCGGTTTAAACAGACGCGATTCTTCTTTTGAATATTTATCGAATAAATCGAGGTGCAGTCTTAATAAGCCCATCAGTTCTTCACTTGAATGTTCTCTCGGTTCTGTTTCAAATGCAAAGGGGTTAGTGAAAATTCCGCGACCGATCATAACACCGTCGATACCGTACTTCTCTGCCAGTTCGAGACCTGTTTTTCTATCCGGAATATCTCCGTTAATTGTTAAAAGTGTGTCCGGAGCAATTTCATCGCGGAGCTTTTTAATTTCTCCGATTAAATCCCAATGCGCATCAAATTTACTCATTTCTCTCCGCGTGCGAAGATGAATCGACAGGTTCGCAATATCCTGTTTAAACACATGAGTCAGCCAGTCTCTCCACTCTTCAATTTCAGAGTATCCGAGACGCGTTTTAACACTGACCGGAATGCCGCCGGCTTTTGCTGCCTGAATAATCTCAGCAGCTGTTTCAGGACGCTGGATTAAACCAGCACCTTTACCTTTTGCAGCAACATTCGGAACCGGACAGCCCATATTTAAATCAATACCTTTAAAGCCCATCTCAGCCATACCGATGCTCATTTCGCGGAAATGTTCCGGCTTGTCTCCCCAAATATGAGCGACAATCGGCTGTTCATCTTCTGTAAACGTTAAGCGTCCGCGTACACTGTGGATACCTTCCGGGTGGCAATAGCTCTCTGTATTCGTAAATTCAGTGAAAAATACGTCGGGTGTTCCCGCTTCGCTGACGACATGACGGAACACAACATCTGTAACATCTTCCATTGGAGCCAAAACAAAAAATGGACGCGGTAATTCACGCCAAAAGTTTTCTTTCATATATATTTAGACCTTCTTATCTATTAGTATCTCGAATTTTTATCCATGATGATATTACCACAAAAAGTCATTTTACACAAAAGTATTATGACCATTTAAAAACCTGCAGAGACTATTCATCTGCAGGTCTATATAACTCGTTTCGCATTTTATTTATCGCGGCAATCCAGTCTTCCCTCTTAAATACGCTGAACTTAAACACGTCATTATTTTCCATAATAATTTTAATGACATTCGGGATTACACCCATAATATTCTTCGTTTTGATTTCCTTAATATCTCTTAAATCAATAATCGTTTCAACCGATTCGATATACGGTCCAACCGAGCCTTCGTGAAACAATGTTGTTCTGGTTAAATATAACGGACCTTCGACGCCTCTCATCGGACGTCTCATGTGAGCATGACCGGCACGTACTATATCACCTTTATCCAACCTCATAATGCGTCACCCCAACTTTATATATTTTTAAAAGTATTATACTCCGCCTAATGCTATCACAATTGTGAAGATTAGCAATCCTGCGATTACAACGATTAAGAATCCCATAAACCACTTATTCATAACTACCGCTCCTTTGTAAATCACCACATATACATTATACACGTAAAAAAATCACTTCATTTTGAAAATGAAGTGATTTCATAAATTATTCACTAATTGTTGTCTTTTTTAACCGGTGCAGGCACGAGATCCTCGAGCGGTTTTGCACGGTAAACGAAGAACGACATCACAGCAGTAATTAACGCAATGATAAATATTACAAAGTAAACAAATTCAACACCTGATACCATTGCTGCGGTCATTGTCTCTTCAGACCCCGGATTCGCAGCATTCTCAAGATAACTTGCCTGTTTTGAATTCAGCATACCGATGAACAGTGACAGACCAACTGCTCCAGCGAGTGGCTGCAGTGTTGATACTACTGCGGTTCCATGAGGATATAAATGCTTAGGCAGCTGGTTTAAACCGTTTGTCTGTGCCGGCATCATCGTTGCAGATACACTCAGCATAATCAGCATAAAGCCGACGATAATTACCCATTCTGGCGTGTCTGCTGACAAATTACTAAACATAAACATCGTACCTGCCAGCACAATCGTTGCGGGAATCATCATAACCTTAGGGCCAACTTTATCGAATAAAGCCCCCATAAATGGACTCATTGCACCATTTAATAAACTGCCCGGAAGCAGTAACAGACCTGCAGCAGCTGCAGTCAGCCCCATAGGCCCCTGCATAAAGATAGGCAGAATTAGTTCAGATGAGAACATCACCATAATAATGATGATGAATAATACTATTGCATGCCTGAACATTGGGAATTTAAATACCCTTAAATCCATAAGTGGCTCATCAAGCTTAAGCTGACGGAAAACAAATAACAAGATTGCAATTACACCGATAATAATCGGAATGAACACTGAAGGTGTTATAAAGCCATTTGTACTTTCACCCGCATGACTGAAGCCGTAAATTGTTGTACTCAGACCTATTGTTGAGTAAACAATCGAAATCCAGTCGATTTTTGGTTTTGTAATCTCGGTAACGTTAACCAGGTACTTCAGCGCAAATAAAATTGAGAAAGCTGTAAATGGCATAACGAAGATAAATAAGAATCTCCAGCCGAAGTATTCCACAATAACGCCTGAAAGCGTCGGCCCCATAGCCGGTGCAAACATAATTACAAGACCAACTATGCCCATGATTTTTCCTCGTTTGTGAGGCGGATATACTAATAAAAATACATTAAACATAATCGGCATAATTAAGCCGGTACCAATGGCCTGGATCATTCGGCCGAGCAGTAAAATAGAAAACGTCGGTGCACTTGCCGCAACAATTGTACCGATTAAAAATGTAACCATCGTACCGATAAACAGCTGTCTGGTAGTAAACCATCCCATTAATAACGGTGACACGGGAATAACGATAGCCATTACGAGCATAAAGCCTGTCGCTACCCATTGAACTGTCGAGAGAGTGATATCGAACTCTGCCATCAGTGTCGTTAAAGCGATATTGAGCAATGTTTCATTTAAAATAGCGAAGAATGCACCGATAATTAACGCGACCATAATCGGCAGTGTCTTAGCGTTGGGATCCTCCGATAAAAATTCGTACTCTATATTTTTTTCTTCCGTCATTCTGCACCTCTTATATTTTCTTCATCTTGAGAAGTGAGAGTTCTCAATACACATCAAAATGATGACCTAGTATAATATAAGGTATATAGTAACCATACAGTCAAGAGGTGAGCTTTATGAAATCAGAAATATATTTTACGTCAGGTGATTTTGCGAAGTTTTGCGAAGTGACAAAACAGACACTGTTTCACTATGATCAGATTGGCCTGCTGCATCCTGCTCATAAAGATGAGAAAGGATACCGTTATTACTCTTACACGCAGTACGACACAATGTATGTCATTGAATCGTTAAAAGAAATGGAAATGCCGCTTCGTGAGATTAAAGAATTTATCAGCGTGACAACACCTGATTCGATGATTAAATTATTTAAAGAGAAATCCCGGCAGATTTCGGAAAAGATAAATAACCTTGCAAGCATTCATAACACGATAGAAAAGAAAATATTAATTACCGAGGAAGCGATAAAAACCGACTTCAGTGAAATCGTACTGACTGAAGCAAAAGAGGAATACTTATATTTAAGTGCATCTCTTTTAAATAACAATGATGATGAAAATAAGGACGCTATATCTGATTTTTATAAAGTATGTATGCGTGAACTCCATGAAAAATACTCAATCGGGGTGATGATAAACATAGAAGATATCACAGACGGCGAATTCGAAAACTTTGAACACCTATTTGCGAAAACAGATTATACCGAAGCACTGCCGCTGGTAAAGAACAATAAAACAATGCAGGTTATCGGTTATCATACCGGGAAATACGAAAACGTTGCGGAAACATACGATACAATATTTAATTTTATAGAAAAAAATCATCTTAACCCTGTCGACTACTTATATGCAGAACCCATACTCGATCGCATTTCGGTAAATGACAGTGATAAGTACGTAACGCAGATTACGATTCCGGTTACTCGGCGTTAAGATCATCGCCTCGTTGCGGAGCAAGCCTGCATTTTTTGCTATTTAACTCAACAATATTATATATTTAAAGAAAAATAACCGATTAAAAAAAAGGAGCGCTAATATGAGTAAATCAACTTCAGTAGTTAAAACAGGTGTTGGATTTGGCACGGTACTTGCTGTCACTATTTCATGGAGTGTCAACCAGTCAATTCTCTGGGCAATTATCCACGGAATATTCAGCTGGTTTTATGTTATATACTACATGCTAATCAGATAAAACTTTAAAATTCCGGGCAAATTAAATTTGTCCGGAATCTTTATACTCAGTAAAGTCAGGGTATATTAAAGGTAAATAATGACATGGAGTGTTTCGATGATAACTTTATTAAAGTTAATAATAATTGGCTTCGTTACTGGAGCAATACTTGCTGCTTCCGGTAAACTCATAAGAATGATTACGGGTAATAAGGCGGAAATCCTCTTATATAATATGGATTATATGCCGATTATAAAAAGATGGAGCGATAAATGGATTACGGGTATCATCTTTCATTACATGACATGTATCATCAGTGCTGTTGTTTTATTCTACATGCTCATCCCATTTGGCTGGGAAATGAATATATGGCCGTATGTCCTCGTTTATACTGCCGGGAGCGCTGCACTTTATTTCCTCAGTCTGCTCACGGATAAACCGCCCGCTGCCAACAGCTTTTCATCATGGTTCTATTGGACATTCAGTCACGCGATATTTGGTTTTTCAGTTGGCTGTCTAATTAAATGGTGGGTGTAAAAACCAAAAAAATCTCATGGAATTAAAATTCCATGAGATTTTTTCATTTTATATTCTTACAGATGAGTTTTCACGTCTGCGCTTTCTTTAAGGTCTGCAACTAATGTCTGTGCTGCTTCGCCTTCTTTTTGCATTACTACCTGTTCTTTAAGCTGCGGTTCCATTTCTTCAAATGATGGTGGCTCTTCTTCAGTTTCCATCTGTTCCATCTGAGCAATCTGCTGGTCGTATACTTCCTGCAGTTCTTCTTTAGATGGTTCAATTTCTCCTGCTTCTTCAGCAATCAGTTTATCAACTTTAACCTGCATATCCACCTGTGACATTACTTCATCTTTTGGCATGCCTTGTTCTTCAAATGCTGCGAACAGATCGTCTTGTGATTCCATACCATTTTGTTCAACTAAACCGTCAAGAACACCGTTAGTATCTTCTTCACTTACTTCAAGTTTACGGCTATCCGCTTCCTGGATTAATAACTCCTGTGATACTAAACCGTCTGCTACTTGTTTTTTTAAGTCATCCTGGTTCACTTCTTCACCGGACATTTGAGACATCATAGCCATTTGCTGGAATTGCATATTATATGCTTCTTCAAATTCCGCTTTTTCAATTTTAGTGTCATTAACTTCAGCAACAACATCAGGTACGCCTTCTAAATCTGGTTCAGGCATTTCCGGCTGTTCTGCCGCTGCACCTTCTTCGCCCTTAGCAGCTTCTTCTGTTCCTGCGCCTTCTTCACCTTCTGCTACAGCTCCTGATTCAGGTGCTTCTGCTTCTTCAGCACTGCCAGTATTTTCTGTTGCTTCTTCTTCATCGCCATTGCATGCGCCGAGCAGCAGCAATGAACCAATTATTGTTAAACTCGATAACCATTTTTTCATTTTATAATTCTCCTTTAATTTCTTCCTTGATTTCTTACTTGTCCGTCATTCTATCGCAGTTTTACTTAAGAGGCATTTAAAAAGCGGCTGAAACGAAAATAAATTTCTCAGAATATGATTAACTAATGACATTGTGAATCAGCTCACTATAAATAAACCCCTGCACCAAATACATTACAAGTATCTGATGCAGGGGATTTAAAAGTTTTATTTCTCTTCTTTATTCCAACGGAAAACAGGTTTACGTGAAGCTCTAGTTTCGTCTAAACGTTTAACCGGTGTTTTGTGTGGAGCAGAATGAATGATGTCCGGGTTATTTTCCGCCTCATCCGCGATTTGAAGCATTGTATCGATAAAGTGATCAAGAGTTTCTTTAGACTCTGTCTCAGTAGGCTCGATCATAAGTGCTTCGTCTACGATTAGAGGGAAGTAAACAGTTGGCGGGTGGATATCAAAGTCCATCAGGCGCTTAGCGATATCTGACGTTCTGACTCCTTGTGCTTTCTGTTTGTTACCTGAGATAACGAATTCGTGTTTACAATGCTGTGTAAACGGAAGTTCGTATTTCTCCTGCAGGCTGCGCATAATGTAGTTCGCATTAAGTACAGCAAGCTCACTAGCTTTCTTAAGTCCTTCAGCACCTAATGTACGGATGTACGTATATGCACGAACGTTAATTCCAAAGTTACCGTAGAAGTTCTTAACCATACCGATTGATTGTGGACGATCGTAATCTAAATCGTATACACCGTTTTCTTCACGGACAACTGGTTTTGGTAAGTACGGAGCAAGTTCATCAGATACACCAATTGGACCTGAACCTGGTCCCCCACCGCCGTGGGGGCCAGTGAATGTTTTGTGTAAGTTAAGGTGAACTGCGTCAAAGCCCATGTCGCCGGGACGTGCGTAACCCATAATAGCGTTAAGGTTTGCACCGTCATAGTACATTTTACCGCCCGCTTCATGGATGATCTCTGACATTTCAAGAATTTGTGTTTCAAATAAACCTAATGTATTTGGGTTTGTCAGCATAAGTGCTGCAGTGTTTTCGTTAACAACTTTCTTAAGGTCTGCAACGTCAACTAAACCTTTATCATTCGATTTAACCTCGACGATTTTGAATCCTGCAATTGCTGCAGATGCCGGGTTAGTACCGTGTGCTGAGTCAGGAACGATAACTTCATTACGGTGTGACTCTCCATTAGCTTCGTGGAAAGCTTTGAACACCATGAGTGCAGTCCATTCACCTTGTGAACCTGCTGCAGGCTGTAAAGTGATTTCGTCCATTCCTGTAATTTCTTCAAGGTGTACTTGAAGATCGTACATTAACTCTAATGCTCCCTGGATAGTTCTTGTATCCTGGTACGGATGAATGTGGCTGAATCCTGGTAATCTAACAACATCTTCGTTAATTACAGGGTTATATTTCATCGTACATGATCCTAAAGGATAGAATCCTGTGTGGATACCGAAGTTGCGGTTCGATAATCCAGTGTAGTGCCGCATTAATTCCAGTTCATCAACTTCCGGAAGATTTGCATCTACTTTACGAACGAAATCAGCACCAATTTCTTCTTCTAAATTAACTTCTGGTACATCAAGTGCAGGGAGGTTGTAGCCTACTCTGCCTTCTTTACTGCGTTCAAAAATTAATGGAAAGTTTTCATTAGCCATTGTTGATATCCCCCAATTCTTTAACAAATGCATCGATTTCTTCTTTCGAACGGATTTCTGTCGTTGCAATCAGCATGTGATTTTCGAACTCGGGGTAAATGCGACCAAGGTCAAATCCACCGACAATTCCTTTATCGAATAACTTCTCGTTAACCTCTTTAACAGGCTGTGAAAGTTTAACTACGAATTCGTTGAAAATTGATCCGCTGAATACAGCCGGTAAGCCAGCTTCTTCAAGCTGCTGTTTAGTATATCTTGCTTTTTGCATGTTTAATTTAGACATATCTTTAACACCATTCTTACCAAGTGCACTCATTGCAGCTGAACTTGCTACTGCGTTTAATGCCTGGTTAGATGTGATGTTTGATGTCGCTTTTTCACGTCTGATGTGCTGTTCTCTTGTTTGAAGTGCAAGAACGTATCCGCGCTGGCCATCCTGGTCGACAGTTTCTCCAACGAAACGTCCAGGTACTTTACGCATTAACTTATCAGTTGTAGCGAAGTAACCACAGTGCGGTCCGCCAAGCTGTGCAGGAATACCGAATACTTGTGTATCACCAACAACGATGTCTGCTCCAAATTCTGAAGGCGGCGTTAAGTAACCTAATGCTAATGGGTTACTTGATACGATCATCATTACTTTAGGCTGTGCTTTGATTAAAGCATTTATTTTATCAAGTGGTTCAATCTGACCTAAGAAGTTAGGGTATTGAACGATAACTGAAGCTGTATCTTCATCAATTTCTTTTTCAAGCTGTTTTAAGTCAGTCTTCCCGTCAGTTAAACCGATTTCAACAATCTCAAGGCCTTTACCTTTTGATGCAGTTTTAACTAATTGACGGTACTCAGGGTGCAATGCTTCAGAAACTAAGATCTTTTTCTTCTTAGTTTGAACGTTGCTTAAATACATGGCTTCTACAACAGCAGTTCCGCCGTCATATAATGAAGAGTTCACGATAGGCATACCAGTAATTTCAGAAACCATAGTCTGGAATTCAAACATAGCTTGAAGTTCACCCTGTGTCATTTCAGGCTGGTAAGGCGTGTAAGAAGTGTAAAATTCTTGTCTTGAAATAACATGATCAACTACTGATGGGATAAAGTGATCGTAAACCCCGGCACCTAAAAATGAACTGTAATCTTGCAGGTTGGCGTTTTTAGCAGCCATTGCAACCATTTCTTTTTTAAGTTCGTACTCACTAGTTGGTTCTTTCAGATTTAATTTTCTGTCCAGTCTAACTTTTTCAGGAATATCTTGAAAAAGTTCGTCTGTGGATTTTGCACCGATCTTTTCTAACATCTGTGTTTTATCAGCTTCAGTAGCTGGTAAATAACGAAAATCCATTACAATTTCCTCCCTGTTCTTCACATTTATAATATAATAATTT
>JBQDHL010000003.1:0-24655 GCA_052093725.1 Jeotgalicoccus sp.
TTTTTCAGGCGTGTTTTCATATTACTATTCAATTTCAAATACTAATTCCTCATCGACATAGTCTGCTTTAATATGCAGTCCTTCTGTCATGTCTGTCGCAATGAGTTTTCTTGCGAGTGGTGTTTCGATATGTTTTTGAATGAATCGTTTCAACGGGCGAGCACCAAATTGTGGTTCATACGCACTTTCCGCAACCCAATTTTTAACATTATCTGTGACTTCCAGTGACATATGCTGAGCTTCAAGTCGTCTGTTTAAATCTATAATCAGGCGATCAACAATCGCACCCATATTTTTCTGTGTTAACGGGCTGAACATAACGATGTCGTCCATCCGGTTAATGATTTCAGGTTTAAAGTGCTTGTGTACTTCGCTCATCACTATATCTTTAGTTTCATCGTTCAGCTCGCCGTCTGCAACAACCGTGTCGAGCAGATGCTGGGAGCCAATATTTGATGTCATAATGATTATTGTATTTTTAAAGTTGACGCTGCGTCCTTTAGAGTCTGTCAGACGGCCTTCATCCAGCAGTTGGAGTAAAATGTTAAACACATCTGGATGTGCTTTTTCCACTTCATCCATTAAAATAACTGAATATGGCTGACGGCGTACCGCTTCTGTTAACTGTCCGCCTTCTTCGTGACCGACATATCCTGGTGGTGCACCAATCAATCTCGATACTGAATGTTTTTCCATATACTCACTCATGTCGATACGAATCATATTTTTTTCAGAGTCGAACATCGTTGCAGCAAGTGTTTTCGCAAGTTCAGTCTTCCCGACACCTGTCGGTCCTAAGAACAGGAAGCTCCCGATTGGTCTGTCCGGGTCTTTAATACCTGCACGTGCTCTTATTACTGCATCTGCTACGAGTTCCACCGCTTCATCCTGACCAACGACGCGTTCGTGAAGTATATCTGAGAGTTTAAGCAATTTGTCTTTCTCAGTCTCGACGAGTTTCGTTACCGGAACGCCCGTCCACTGGCTGACGATAAATCCAATTTCCTCTTCAGTCACAACTTCTCTTATAATTCGTCCTTCACCCGCTGATGCTTCCTGCATATCCGCTTCATATTCAGCCAGCTCTTTTTCAAGCTGCGGTAATTTTCCGTGGCGCAGTTCCGCTGCACGTTCAAGTTCGTAATTATTTTCTGCTTCTTCTAATTCCTGACGAGCTTTATCGACTTCTGCACGTTTGTCATTAACCCTTTGAATTTGTTCTTTTTCTTTTTCTACTTTGTTCTGCAGAGTTTTCTGCTCTTCTTTAATATCGCTGAGCTCTACCTGCAATTCTTTCAAACGATTTGCCGATACTGTATCTGTCTCACCTTTAAGTGCCTGCTCTTCAATTTCAAGCTGCATCACACGGCGGTTAATCTGATCCAGTTCAGTTGGATTAGAACCCATTTCCGTACGAATTGTCGCACTTGCCTGGTCCATTAAGTCGATTGCTTTGTCCGGCAGGAAGCGGTCTGTAATGTAACGATCCGACAGTTCAGCCGCAGCAACGAGTGCACGGTCAGTGATTCTGACACCGTGGTGAACTTCATAGCGTTCTTTCAGCCCGCGTAAAATTGAAATTGTATCTTCAACATCCGGTTCGGGTACCTGAACTTTTTGGAAGCGTCGCTCAAGTGCAGAGTCTTTCTCGATATATTCACGATATTCATTAATAGTTGTCGCACCGATACAGTGCAATTCGCCTCTTGCGAGCATCGGTTTCAGCATGTTCCCTGCATCCATCGCACCATCAGTTTTACCTGCGCCGACGAGCATATGAATCTCATCGATAAACAGCAGAATTCTGCCGTCTGATTCCTTCACTTCTTTTAATACTGCTTTCAGTCTCTCTTCAAACTCACCGCGGTATTTTGCACCCGCAACGAGTTAAGTTAAATCGAGTTCAAATACTGTTTTGTCGAGCAGACTTTCAGGTACATCCTTACGGACGATACGCTGTGCAAGCCCTTCAACAATCGCTGTTTTACCTACACCTGGTTCACCGATTAATACCGGATTATTTTTACGTTTACGGCTTAAAATACGAATCGTATCGCGAATTTCTTCATCTCGGCCGATGACCGGATCCATGTTTCCCTTACGTACTTCTTCAACAAGATCACGCCCGTATTTTTCCAGCGCTTCATATTGATTTTCTGGATTTTGTGTAGTCACGTGATTTCCTCCTCTGATTTTCTTTACTATTTCTTTAATAATTTCATCTTTATTGCCGACAGCTTCTTTTAGTATGCTGTCCTCTTCAATAGCAGCAAGAAGTATATGTTCTTGCGAGATAAATGTATCTTCCATCTCTGTCATTTTCTTTTCCGCATTATTGTATAAGCCGGAAAAGCCGTTCGACATATAGACACCGTATTCAACGCTGTCTCCACTTACTGCCTTATAAGTTTTTAGTTTTCTGTCGTAATTTTTAATAATTTCTTCAACGTCAATATTTGCCCTGATCAGTATATCTGATGCCATACTTTCATCTGCTGTCAGCAGAGCTTTTAATACTGCCTCCAGTTCAATAGACTGAAGTTTCAGCTCAATAGCTTCCTGCTGTGCATGTTCGATAATATTTTGTACTTTCAAAGTCATTTTATTAATATCCAATTTACTTCACCTCAGTTAAGTAAAAATTAGGTCTAAAGGATGTTTGACCTTTTTTGACCTTAACTTTATTATACGCTTTTTCTTCTGTAAATCAAGTAATTAATAGCAATATTGTGCAATTTATCATATATTTATTGATGGGTATTTAAGGAGGAATTTTAAAGTTGGATATCATTACTATTATTAAATATGTATTTTTAGGATTAGTTCAAGGTATTACTGAACCGATCCCCGTTTCATCGAGTGGTCACCTTGTAATCGTACGTGAGCTTTTCGGTATAGAAGCCCAAGGGTTGTCTTTTGAAATATTTTTAAATACAGCTTCACTCATTGCAATTCTGATAGTCTATAGAAAAGATATTATCAGTATCATTCAAAACTTATGGAGATTTATTTTTAACGGTGCCAGAGATAACGATGCAGTAACCGATTTCAAGTATACAATCTGTCTTATTATCGCTACAATTCCAGTCGGTGTTGCAGGTTTATTATTAAAAGACATTATCGGCGAGAATATCTCTGTTGGATTTGTGGGTCTTATGCTTCTCGTTACTGGTCTCGCTCTTTTATTCATTAAAAATAAACGCGGTGTTAAACGTGACGGTGATATTACTGTAAAAGATTCAATTATTGTCGGTATTGCCCAGTGTATGGCTCTAACACCTGGCATCAGCCGCAGTGGTGCTTCAATTGTCGGCGCAATCGCTGTCGGTTTAAGTCAAAAAAATGCACTGCGATTTGCTTTTCTGTTATACATTCCAGTATCCGTCGGTACAGCAATGATTTCAGTTGGAGATATTATCAACGATCCAAACATGAGTACTCTATGGCTTGCATATCTACTTGCGTTTATCGTGACGATTATTGCGACATATTTTGCAGTTAAATGGCTGCAAAATGTAATGGAAAACGGCAACTTGATTATTTTTGTCTATTACTGTTTTGCACTTGGTGCATTTTCAATACTCTACCAGTTCATCTGGGCATAAGAAAAACCCGCGAAGAAAATTCTTCGCGGGTTTTTTGTTTTTAAAATATAATTAGCTAACGCCTAATGCGATTTTCGCATAGCGCGTCATTTTGTCTTTATCCCATGGCGGGTTCCAGACGATTGCAATTTGTACATCTTTGACTTCCGGGAGTTCTAATAGAGAATGTTCTACCTGTCCCATAATTTGCGGCCCCATTGGGCAGCCCATCGATGTTAATGTCATTTCTACTCCTGCGTTTCCTTCGTCGTCAAGGTTTACACCGTAAACTAAACCAAGGTTAACTATATCTATACCAAGTTCGGGGTCAATAACGTTTTCTAACGCACCGTACATACTCTCTTCCATTGCTTTATCCAAACTAATCACTCCTTACTGTAGTGTATCTATCATAACTATAACAAAAATTATACATTCAATAAATATAAATGCTATTATTAAGTAGAAACATTTTAATTTAAGCATAGATAAAGGGAGATTTATATGGACAAGCATTTAATCTGTTTAGATTTAGACGGCACTTTACTAACGGACGAAAAGACAATTACTCCGTACACGAAAGAAGTGCTTACAACACTCAAACAACAAGGGCATGAACTGATGATCTCTACCGGGCGTCCCTACCGGGCAACTGTTCCATACTATAAAGAATTAAAAATGACGACACCTGTCGTAAACTTTAACGGTGCATTTGTCCATCATCCGACTGATTTCAGTTTCCAAATGAAACACGAAACGCTGGATCTTGATATTACTAAAGCAATTGCGAGAAAAATACCGGAACTTAATATTAAAAATATCGTTGCAGAAGTTAAAGATAATATATATATACACTATCATGACAGTGTACTCTTCGATGCATTTAAAATGGGAGAGCCTAAAATCAGTGTCGGTAATTTATACGATACAATTAATGAAGATGTCACGAGTATTCTCGTACAGGCCGAAGAGTCTGAAATGCCCCATATCCGCCAAACACTTGATGACCTTTTTGCTGAAGTCATTGAACAACGTCGCTGGGGTGCGCCTTATCCGGTGCTTGAAATCATTAAAAAAGGAATTAATAAAGCTGTCGGCGTCGACTACGCCAGAGAGTTTTTAAATATTCCCCAGAGCCGCACTATCGCATTTGGTGATGAAGATAACGATACAGAAATGCTCCAGTATGTTGAACACGGTGTTGCCATGAAGAATGGTATTGACGACATTAAAGGAATTTCAAATTACGTTACAGAATCAAATAATAACAATGATGGTATCGGTCATTTCTTAAATGAATTTTTCGACCTGCGTCTGAAACCATAAGGAGGGTATATTTATGAAACTTATAATCGACAGCTGTGCAGATTTATCACTGGATAGAGCACGTGAACTCGGTGCCGAAGTACAGCCTTTAACAATCCAGATAGACGACAGCAGCTATATTGATCAAATTGAAATTACGAGCGATGAAGTTATCCAGACAATTAAAGAGGGCAAGCGCCCAATGACAAGTCAGCCAAACCCGGAGAGTTTTGCTAAAATTTTTAAAAAGTATGCTGAACAGAATGCAAGTATTATTTACCTCGGTTTATCAAGTGCATTATCCGGAACTTACCAGAGTGCAGTGATTGCCCGGGATATGATACACGAGGAATATCCCAATGCGGATATAACACTGATTGACACATCCGCTGTCAGCTACGGACTTGGCCTGATTGTTGAACGTGCATCAGGATACATAGCAGAGGGTGATGATAAAGATACACTTGTCTCAAAAATTGAATCAGATATTTCACAAATCAGACACCTGTTTACTGTGAACGACTTAAACTATTTAGCTGAAGGCGGCCGTTTATCGAAAGGTTCAGCTTTCTTAGGCGGACTGTTAAACATTAAACCGCTGCTGCACGTTGAAGAAGGAAAGTTAGTACCGCTTGAAAAACACCGCGGTCTGAAAAAAGTATTTAAACGCATGACAGAACTTGCAAATGAGGAAGGTGCATCCGGCACAGCACATATCGTTCATGCTGATGCCGAAAAGCTCGCAAATGATTTGAAGAAACAGCTGCTGGAAAATACTGAAATTGAGACGATTAATATTTCCGGCATCGGACCTACAATCAGTTCTCATACGGGTGATGGCACCATCGCATTGTTTTACTTTAAAGACGGCAAATAAAAATGACTAAAGTGATAGTGGTTGGAGGCGTTGCAGGAGGTGCCACTGCAGCCTCTCAGCTGCGCCGTTTAAATCCAGATATCGAAATTGTCATTTACGAACGCTACCGAGATATCAGCTACGGATCATGCGGTATGCCGTATTACATTGGCGGCGAAGTTAAAAAATGGGATAGTCTTGTCAATATGACACCGGAGAAATTCAAGGATAAAGATATCTTTGTGAAAACGGAACATGAAGTTATTGCCGTAAATCCGGAAGGAAATACTATCACTGTGCTCGATAAAGTTAACAATAAAGAAATTATCGATTCATATGATTATCTTATTTTATCTCCAGGCGGTTCACCAAAAATGCTAACTTCTGTAAAAGACTCGGAACAGGTATTTTCACTTCATAAGCTGGAAGACCTGGACTATATAATGTCTCATATAGAAGATAAAAAAATTAAAGAAGCAGTGCTCGTAGGTTCAGGTTACATCGGATTAGAGGTTACCGAGAATTTAACTCAGAAAGGCATTCACGTCACGATACTCCAGCACGATGAACGTATATATAAAAACATCGAAGCGGATATGAACGGTGTGCTCTACGAAGCGATGACTGAACACGGTGTTACTCTGAAGTTAAATACAGAAATCGACAGTGTTGACGGCAATAAAGCAACGCTGACAAACGGTGAAACGATAGATGCACCACTTATCATTACAGGTGTAGGCATTACTCCAAACACTGAGTTTTTAACAAGTTCAAACGTTACTCTAAACGATGGACTTATTCCTATTAATGAAAACGGCCAGACGAATATCGATAATATATATGCACTAGGTGACGCAGCAGTTACGCATTATCAGCATGTACCAGAGCGGACAATGCAAGCTGCTCTTGCATGGCCGGCACACAGACTTGCACATATTATCGCCAATCAGATTACCGGCGACAATTCGATTAAACACGAAGGATTTCTCGGCACGAACATCGTTAAGTTTTTTGACTATCACATTGCGATGTTCGGTTTATCAGAAAAAGAAGTGGCGGACATTCCCCACTTTGTTGTCGATCAGAAACAAAAAAATAAATCCGGCTATATGAACGATGCAGCACCGATACATGTGCGTGCGTATGTATCAAAAGAAAGTGGAATTATATTAAGAGCAGCAGTCGTTGGAACCAGCGGTGTCGATAAACGCATTGACGTATTATCAGCACACACACGGCTCGGCGGCACAGCATACGATCTGATCAATATCGAAGTCGGGTATTCACCACCCTTCTCCAGTCCGAAAGATATTATTAATATGGTAGGATATAAAGCGATAGAGAAAGCCAAAGAAAATTAAGTTGAAGGAGCCGAATTCATTTATGATGAATTCGGTTTTTTTTATTAATTAAAAGTAAGTGGAGAAACTTCTCTCAAACAAAAAGACAGACTTCCCGTTAAAGGAAGTCCGTCTCAGATTCTATTTCTTATTTATTGTTTTGATCCTTCATTCTTTTTGCTTTTTGTTGTCTGCTGCGTCTTGCTGCAACCCAGATGAATATCGCAAACAGTCCAAAGATTAATAATGCTGCGTATAAGTAGCCGTTGTTAAAGCCTGCTTCTTCAATAACTGAATACAATTCTGTTTCTTCTCTGTCTAATACAGCAATGTATTCTCCGTCATGAGGGCGGATCATATCGCCGATAAGCATGCCGCTGTATACTTTACCTTCTTCTTCAGCTGACTGCTCAAAGGTAATAGATTCTGTTTCAGCTGTATTATTTACATTCAATATATAATCAACATCATCTGTGTAGTATTTAACCACATAGTGACCGTCTTCATTCAGAATTGTTTCAGTTTCTGATTCCGGTGCCTGCATAATCGAATGATTTCTGTAGATTACTGCGATATTTTCAAGGTATTCAATAACTTCTTTATCACTTCTAAAGTCCATTTGAGGATGAATTTCCGGGTAGCTGCTGCCGTTAAATGCAACTTCTGTACCGTAGGTCATCGCACTTGGTCCCTGATAAGCGTATAAGTAATTTGCCAGCTGCTGCACTCTCGTACCTGGGAACATATTCTGTTCTGCAGCATGGTGTGTGAAACGTTCAGAGAACCAGTGATCCGCCATAATCATTTGTTCGTCTTCAGGAAATTCTGGAATTTCCTGCTCAATTCCACCGTATGTTTGTGCTAAGTCAGCTCTGAATTCTTCAGTCGCAATTGTATCGAAGCCTTCAGCTGCTAAACCTTCTGTCGATAAAATTCCGTAAGTATCGATATCTTCCGGTAAAAATTCTTCAGCGTTAAGCCCATCCTGATTTACAAACATGCTGATACCATCTACATCGTAAGTATCGATAAAGTTCTGAACCATTGCTCGGTATGTTTCCTGGTTATCAGCGTTCTTAAGATCGATAATTTCTCTGTCGATATCTGCATAGTAATCTGACTGGATGTCGTTAAATACGGGTTCTTCTAATGCTGTGTAATCATCAGTTGCAACAGCCGGCATATCAACAATAACTTTTAAATCAAGTGCGTGCGCTTCTTCTATTAATTTTTTGAAATCTTCCGGCGTACCGTAAGATTCAGCAAGCGCCCCGTAATCCGTCACGTCATAACCTAGATAATCATCTTCGCCGCGTTCCGTTACCGGTGACAGCATTACAGTATTAAAGCCCATATCCTTAATGTACTCAAGATAAGGTTCGATTCCGTTAAAGTCACCGCCAAAAGAATAATGAGGGTCACCATCTGCAGTGACTCCAACATCATTACCTGTATTATTATTTAAAAAACGGTCGACAGTAATCATATAAACTCTGTCATATGTATTTTCTTCAGCTGATACCGCGTTGCTGCTTATAAACAGCATCGCAAGAATCATACTCACAAGTGCTAATATTCTCTTCATAATTTTTATCCTACCTTTTATTCGTATAGTCATAAGTATACTAAACTTCAGTTCAATAGTTTCTGGTTTCACTAATTGTTCATAATTTTTATTTTAACACGTAATATAAATTTAATAACTTAAATATAAAAATACCGGTCCGTTAAATTTTAACAGACCGGCATTTTATTTAGTGATTAAGTTTAGATACTAAGCATACCTAGTGGCAACGTTGCTCCCATAATTACTGTTGCAATGATAGCTATAAGACAAACAACTAAAAGCATAGTTGCTTTTTGAGAGTTTTTCTTAAGTCTTACGATTGCCATTTCCATAAATCCGACAGAAAGAATACCAAGCAGTGCTTTAATACCGTATTGCATATGTGCCCCTGCATTGCTGATGCCTTCCATATTGCCGACATAAACCATGATTCCGCTGAATAATACAAGCAGATAGAACACTCTTAACACCATGTGCATAATAAATGCCGGTTTGTTTTCAGCAGTGTTGTTCTTTTTGTACATAACGTATACAGCGATAAATAAAATGAACGAGACAATAATTGCCGTTAAGTGTAAATGTAACATAGTCTGATTCCCCCTCTACATTAATGATTCCTGTAGTAGTATATCATGGAATGTTTACTCTATGTGTGTCGTTAATGTTCCAATTCCATCGATTGAAACACGTACTGTATCGCCTGATTTTAAGAATCCTGTAGGATCCATTCCCGCACCGACACCGGCTGGTGTTCCTGTTGCGATAACGTCTCCCGGCTGAAGTGTCATATATTTAGAAAGTTCAGCAACCATTTCATCAATTTTTCTAACCATTAATGATGTACTGCCGTCCTGACGGATTTCATCGTTAACTTTAGTAACAATTGTCGTATCCTGCGGGTTTGGAATTTCATCTTTAGTTACGATATAAGGTCCCATAGGTGTTGCGAGACTTTTCGATAAAAATGCCTGTTTGTGTGATTTTTGTAATTCTCTCGCTGAAATATCATTGACGATTGTGTAACCATAAATATAATCATAAGCCATTGAACTCTCTATATTTTTTGCTTCTTTCCCGATAACAATACCGAGTTCCCCTTCATAGTCCAGCTGCTCAGTCAGATTACTGAAAGAAGATATTTTATCTTCATCTCCGACAAGGCTTGAATTTGCTTTTGTGAAAACATACAGCTCAACTTCACTGTTCATTTCTTCAGTATGAGCTTTAAAGTTACGGCCAAAACCGATTGTATTGTTCGGCGGTTTAACCGGTGCTAAAATATTAATGTTTTCAAATGGTGCTTTGTACTTATCAGCATTATCAGATGCTTCTGCACTTTCAACAAGCTTTCTGACAAGTTCCTGAAAATCCAATGTGTGGTACTCAGTAATGCCTTCCAGCAATGTTCTCGGGTAATCCTTAACGTCACTGAAATCCTGGAATAATAGCGGAATAATCCATGCACTATCTTCACGTTTTACTTTGACACCATAATAATTCTTGTCTTCATATTCAAAAGTTAAAAATTTCATTGGACAATCTCCTTTGTTTTCTTTCATACAGTATAACAAACATTATTTAATTATTCCTGTTTCATTTTCTTATTTATCAGAAAAGTCTGTTCTAATACAAATATATTATATTTAGCCAATACATTCGACACAATAATCATCAGTATATAAATCGCCACAACGAAAAAGAGCAGCATCTGCACAGAAATTTGTCCGTACATCGCCATACCGAACCCGTAAAATATAAACATCATCAGAATATTAAATACTATATATGAAGTTAATCCGTATTTACCCAAATTGTAGAACAGGTTAAACACCGATTTTGGAATACTGTCAGCAATATATGCCAGGATCATAAAGTAGCCGATTGCTGTTACCGGGCCGCCAAACCCTTCGCCGAGTGTTTCTCCTGTAGTTGCACCTAGAGACAGTACCTGCAGAAGCTTCGTTGCAATACCTCCGGCTAACAGCACCATAATAATTCCCCCGCTGATATACGGACTGTCTTTGATGAACCCTGAAAAATTCAATTCCCTTAATGCAATACCAAGTAAAATCGACGGTAAGATGATAAAGACCGCATTGTACAGCGAGTCCGGACCGCCTGCTGTCAGTATGTCAATATTCATATTAACGATTGCAAGGTAGTCTGTACTTCTGTACGTGCTGATAAATTCATTAACACGCTGAATACCGGAATACATATGCTGAATATTAGAGTTCAGTCCTGTAATGATTTCCAGTACAACATTAAACATGAGATGAAGTGCAAATAATGTAATTGATGCGGCAAGTGTTATTATCCAGTGACGGCCGACAAAAATCAGACCGATAAATGCCATGAGAACTACAAAAGCCATCGTATCAAAACCGAAAATAAGTACTGCGTTCAGAACTAATATCATAAGTGCAATACTCAGCACTTTAGCCAGATGTTTTTTACCGGTATAACCATACTGGCTGAGCATATAACCGATAATAATACTGATCAGCGGTATAACTGAACCGCCAGTAATAATATCGACAATGTTATAAACGCTCAGATCTCCGCCGAAGAAGTATTCGAACGGATTAATTTCATTGAGCGGCATCATAAAATACAAGCCGCTGTGTATAAATAACAGTATCAGCGATATTCCGCCAATAAAATAAATATGTTTATATGAATCATTCAACTGGAATCGCCCCATAATCAAAAAAGTAAAGCACGGCAGTTACCGGCTTGCCAAGTGAGACATGCGCTGATTTTGTATATATATCCATCTGCGTGCTGTATCTGTCAGTCAGCTGTTCACTTGTTAAATTTGTTCCCGCTACACGGTCTGTTTTGTAGTCGATAATAGTATAGTGATTATCAAATTCTAACAGACAGTCTATAATTCCCTGAACAATCTGTTCAGGATGTTCTGCATAGCCGATTGCCTCCTGGCTCATTATAAAAGGCAATTCAGTATAAATACCCTGCTGTTCATTCAGCAGATTATTCATCGTGCTGTCATTAAAGAACCGTGCAGCATTCTCTTTCATTTTTTTAATATGAACTGCGCTTAAAAGCTCGTAGTTCTCACTGTAATTATCGATGAGCGTTTCAATATATGCCGTTTTTGCACTGTCATCCATTACGCTGAGAGTGTGCCACTGGTGCATAATATGCATCATCATCTCGTGCATAATCGTCCCGAAAATCGGTGCTTCAAGTGAATCAGCTAAGAAATTCGGTTCCCGTAAATTCACTTCGTTCGTATGGTTTATAACTGCCGCACCGTCAGGAATTGTTTCATTTCTCCGTTTAATGGATGTGACTGATTCTTTCGTTGTTACTTCAGTGTCATCCGTATTCGGATAAGTATAAAATAAACGCTCCCGGACTTCAGGTATAATGTCCGCATTCAGCTCATCTATATCTTCCAGACTCGCATACTCCGTCCGCTCAGTTTCCTCAGCAGCTGAAAACTCTGCTTCCTTCACTTCGATATACGGAACATTAGACTGCATTAATACTGGTGCTAAAAAGTCCATTGCAGAACGCAGCTCTGCACGCGTTTCAAAAGAAGGTTTTTCCATACGGCTGAAATCATATTTGTATTCCGCTTCCCCTTTAAACATAAGCGGCAGATACAATTTCTCTTCCGCTCTTGTCAGTGCAACGTATATCAGACGCAGTTCCTCACTAAGTTGTTCGATATTCAAAAAATCATTTGCAGTAAAACCGTGAATACTCTCATAGTGATAATTTAACTCATCATTAAAATTATTAAACACTATACCGAGTTTCGGATGCACGTAAACACGCGTCACTTTCGTCAGCGTATAATTCTGTTTCAGATCCGCGTATATAACATGTTTAAACTCCAGTCCCTTCGAACTGTGAATCGTCATCACGCGTACTGCATCATCTGCATTTTCAAGCGAGCCTTCTTCACCAAAATCCTTACCTTCAGAAATTAAGAAATCAATATAGCTGATAAACTGATATAAACTCGTATTGTTCATCGACTGAAATTCAAGTGCTCTGTCAATCAGCCCGTTCAGATTCGCACGTCTCGCGGATCCTCCCGGCAGACCACTGAAGAACTCCAGTATATTCAGTTCAAAGTAAATTTCAGAGATGAGTTCCGGCACACTTAAATATTTTGCATGCAGCTTAAGTTCCTTAAACGTACCGACAAACTCTTCTATTTTCCTTAATATAGATTCATTACCGTCATATTCTATCAGTGCCTCGTATAGATATTTTTCTTCTGAAGCGATCCGGATCAGCGAGATTTCTTCTTCACTGAAACCAAACATCGGCAGACGCATGACCCCGGCTAAGTGGTCATCCTGAAGCGGATTATCTATCAGTGATAAAATACTGCGCATCGTTAAAATCTCAAATGTTTCAAAATATCCTTTGTTCACGTCGATACTTATAGGAATATCCGCCTTTTGAAATTCATGACGCATGATGTCAGGTGCGAAACGGTTTCTGTTTAATATAACGATATCCTGATATCCTGCACCTTTTTTGTAGAGTTCCTGGACAAGTTTAACAATCTGTTTAATTTCTATTTCATCTGCCTCTGCAGATTTTAAAGTCTTATCGTAAATAACCGGCAACACTTCAACTGTTGATTCAGGCTCTGCCGTCTCGATTCCTTTAATTAGTTTTTCCTCATCGGTATAATCAATTTCTCCAAGTTCTTTATCCATAATATTTTCAAAAATTAAGTTCGTTGCATCGAGGATTTCAGACCGCGAACGGAAATTTCGGTTCAGCTGAATCAGCGTGCCGCTGTCCGGTTCATTAAACCGCTCACTTTTATCGATAAACAAATCGGGAGCAGCCTGTCTGAAGCGGTAAATTGACTGTTTTACATCGCCTACCATAAACAGGTTGCCGTCATCTTCTCCGCCGGATTTCAGCAGTTGGATAATTGCTTCCTGTACACGGTTAACATCCTGGTATTCATCGATCATAATTTCTTTAAATTGTTCTTTATAGCGTTTCGAAATTTCAGATTCGTTTGCAGTTAAAATACCGAGCGCATAATGTTCATAGTCATTGAAGTCCATCTCATTAGACGACTGTTTGTCTTTTCTGTACGCTTCGATGACTTTTGAAACTATGCTGATCAGCTGATTATTCATTCCGTTCAGCGGTGACAGTTCTCTTCTTACATCGTCGAGTATGTGCTGCTTTAAATTGCTGAGCTCCTGATAAAGAGCATTCGCCGGCTTATTAAAACGTTCGTTTAATTCATTGCCGTAAGCTGTCGCACTTTTAATAAAGGCATTTGCCCCGGTAACCAATTTTGCTGACGGTAATTTGAAATACCCTTCATTATTAAAGGATTCAAGCGCCTGTAGCACGTATTTATGCATAACTGAAAGTTTTTCGTATGCATCGTCAATCGGCTTCTGTTTTAATTCCTCATCGCGTTCTGCACTATCGTACTCTGCTCTAAGCGTGTATAAATCCTGGTCTAATTTCTTTAATTTACGCTCTATAACCGCTTTATAGCCATTCAGTATTTCTGATAGTTTATCTTCTGAAATATACTGGTCAGTCATATTATTTAAAAAGCCGTGTGGATCTTTCGTTGCGATTACTACATGATACAGCTGTGTCACAAGTTTATGAAGCTCGCTGTTATCTTTATTACTCGTTACAAACTGATCGAGCTTTAAAAAATCCGCGTCAGCATTAACGTAAAATTGTTCCAGTACATTGCTTATAATTTTCTGCAGGCGAATTTCCGTCTCGACCTGGCCGAGTGTTCGCATATCAGGCGGCAGACCAATCGCATTATAATGCGTCTGAATTAAATACAGACAAAAACTGTGCAATGTGGATATATGTGCATCGTTCAGTTTAATAATCTCTTCATTCAAACGCGGATCCGGCGTAGCGCTATAGGTCTCACGCAGTGCACGTTCGATTTTATCTTTCATATCTTTTGCACTTTTATTCGTAAACGTCGACACGAATACTTCATCGATAGAGTAATTCCCCTCGATAATATTCTGTTTGATACGTTCAACGAGCACCGCTGTTTTCCCGGAACCAGCTGCTGCCGATACTAAGACATCCGAGCCTTTCGTTTTGATTGCTTCTTCCTGTGCAGCAGTATAGTTAACCATCGTGCACCTCGCTTTCAAATGCTTCTATATCTTCTTCCGAAATACGGTTCGTCCGGTAATCTTCTGCATTTATCAATTTATCAATATGGCATGCCGCCTTGAAATCACAAAATTGGCACGGCAGTCCGCCATTCGTATCAATCGGATTAGCAAGCGTATTGCCGTCATATATTTCATCTGTCGCAGTTTTAAATTTTTCCATGACGTATTCTGAATAATGCTTGAACATTTCCGATGACAGCACCCGTTTTTTCGAGTGGCTGTTAAAAGTACCGTCTTTTTTCTCCTGTAGCGGGAAATATTCATTAATGTATTCAGTATCTGTAATTAAATTCTCGAGTCCTCTGTTACCGTCGATATTAGATGTATTATCGTCTGCTACGAACAACCCTTTAGGCTTCAATGCATTTTGGCGTTCTTTCTGCGCTTCAGAAGCATCTTCTGCTTTAACTTTCGGTTCGTTGACGTGGTAAAACAGCATCGAGTTTGGTATTATTTCCCCGTCTAAAAGCCCTGCAGCTTTGTTCATCAGCACATACATATACGTAATAATCTGCAGTTCGACACCGTTCAGCACATCCGATTTTCTTAAATCTCTTGCGCTCGACTTGTAGTCGATAATATTTACATAAACTTTATCATCCTTTTTATAAGTGTCCACTCTGTCAATTTTACCGCGCAGAATGATTTTTTTACCGTTTGGACTTGCCAGAATAAGCTCACCGAGTTCATCTGATTTTTTACCGAATACCGCTTCAATCAATGTCATTTTATAATTACCGAGCGTTTCGATGTCCTTCATAAAGAGGAGAGTAGTTGTAATTGCCTGTATTGCTTTTTCTTTCAGTGATAAATAATACTCTGACCGTTCAAAAATACCGTAGCTGATCGTTCTGAGAACAGTTTCTACTGCATTTTTTACTGCACTTTTAATTTTGTCATCCTCATGCTGAAGTGTCATGTTTAAATCGGCAGCGACTTTCTCCAGAGCGTTATGGTACAGGTTACCAATTTCAAGCGGTCTTACCGTGTAGTTCTGTCTGACATTCAGCTTCAAGCCGTAATTTGAAAAATGCTGGAAATTACAGTTGAAATATGACTGAAAACGGGATACACTCGCTTTCATTTCTCCACCGTATAACTGTACGGCAGTCTCACCGTTAATTTTACGTGCTTTATTATCATATGTGAGATTTCGTATCAGACGTTTAATCACTGCCTGTCTGTCACCTGTTTTTAATAATTGATAGACAGATATAAAGTGTCTGTACTGAGGCACACTGCTTAAATCTTCAAGGTACTCTTTGTCAGTCGACATCAGCTGACGGATTTTAAAATGTTCCAATGCTTCCATGCTGCGTATGCTCGAAATCAGCCGAATTGAGTTTTTTACATCATAATGTGCAGTTTTTCGGTACGTATAATTCAACACATTTTCCAATTCGCCTGGTAAAAACTCTGCAACGAACGGACTGATTTTAGTCGCTTCTTTACTTTGAAGTGTCGATGACCAGCTGATGAACAGCTCATCTGTCGGACGTGTTACACCGAGGTAAAAGACGAAACGCTCATCCTGTGCGAGCGTTCTTGCACTTGGTGATAAAATAATGCCCCGATTATTTAATACCAGCTTCTCTTCGTCAGTCACTATCGTCGTGCTGCGGGACTCCTGCGGCATCACATTGTAATTCATACCCACTATAAATATATATTTTTTATTTTCCACTTTAGCGAGATCGAGCAGCCCGATAATCACCTGATCAATCGTTGCAGGTCTCGTATTAAAAGTAGCAGATTTTAAACCGTCAATAAACGTTTCATAGAATAGTGAAAAGTCGGTTTCTGCATCTTTAAATACGGTATAGCTGTCGTCTAACAGACGAATAAATAAATTATATGATTGCTCCGTTTCATTTCTCAGACGGATATCTGTTTCTTCGAGTTCGTGAATTTCATCTTTCAGTTTAATTAAAATTCCATTATCAACGATAAATTTATAAATTGCTGAGACGTAATCTTTAACCGTTGTACCTTCTTTTAAAGTATTGAAAAATGTTTTCAGCTGACCGAGTTTATTGTTCTTATAGTCAATCATCTCACTCAGTGATTCCGTATTATCAATACGGTCAATCATACCTTCTGCATCCAGACGGTATTCAATCGAAAAACGCTCATCATCGAACAGTTCACTTCCTGTCAGTCCACGTTCGATAATAATATTTTCAAGGTGAGCGAGCAGCTGATCGTCGTCCCCATTATTTAAGTATCCTGTTTTAAGAACATTCAAAAATGATGAACTCTGAAAACGGCTCTTGTAGCATTCGAGGAGTGCAATAATGAGCTGTGTGAACGGGTTGCAATGCATAAAATGCTCGGCATCCATATGATAAGAAATATTGAACCGCTTAAATGTCGTTTTTATATGTTCCTCATAGCTTGAATCGCGGTATAAAATACCTATATCGGAATATTTTGCGCCTTTTTCACGGACAAGTGCTTCAATATTACGTGCAATTTCAATAACTTCTTCTTGTACAGACGGTGACTCGGTAATCGTTATACCATCGAAGTTTGTCATTTTCTTGCCTGTTGTAATAAATTTTTCAAGCTGCGTCAGGCCAGTACGTTTTGCTCGCAGAAACTCATCATCGAAATGACGGAATTGCACGTAATGCTCACCGAACAATTCCTGAAGTCTTGTAACTACCGCTTCCGTTTTCCTAAACAGGAGTGTATCCCTACGCGCCTGTTCGCTGCCTTCAGACTTGCTGTGAGTTAAGAGCAGATTAACTTCTGCTACCTTGCCCTCAAGCGCATAAATCAAATCGAATTCACTTTCGGTGAAGTTGTGGAAACCGTCGATATAAATTACCGCATCTTTCAATGTGCGGATATTTCCCTCCCGGTTTATATCATCTATAAAATTTTGAATCATATTTAAATCTTCAATATTATACTCCGCAATCTGTTCTGACCACATGGAATATATTTTATTTAAGTCTTCATATTTCTCTGTCGTTCTGCCTCTTTCAAACTGCATATCATGCAGGTGTTCAGGTTTAACGCTGTACGCTCTGAATTCTGTAATCTGCTCCAGAACTTTCTCTGAAAATTTTATGTAACCGCCGGACGTATGATAATAATTTAAAACTTCTTTCATATCATTCATAAGTTTGTGTATGAACATTACATGTCCCGCTTCAGACAGTGATTCTTTTTCAGGCTGGCCGAGCTCGTTGTATACGTGCCACATCAACCGTGTGAAACTGAAGACGCTCGTCCGCATACTGCCGCCGATCCCACCGTTTTTCGGCTGGGTAATAAGCTGCTCATAGCTCAGTGTATTTTGCGTCGGTGTGACGATATATATATTCGAACCAAGAGGAGAATCTTTTGTCAGCTCTTCAATCTCATTAAACATGCTGCTTGTTTTACCTGTACCGCTCGTACCAGTCCATAATGTGATACCCATAAAATATCCCTCCTCACTTGAATAAAGGAGACATTAGATTCCCTAATATCTCCTTTTAGTAATATTTATAATTAAAAATCAATTGCTATTTCATTCAGCGGCCAAAATCTAAGCTGAACTTCGCCGATAATAGACTCCTCAGTGATTAAACCGAAATCTCTTGAGTCCCTGCTGATTGGACGATTATCTCCAAGTACCAGATAATGGCCTTCCGGGATTTCCCCGTCTTCTACACCCATATCCTTCAATGTGAAATTATCCATATAAGATTCACCCTGGTGGGTAACATAATCTTCCTGCAGCGGTTCACCGTTTAAATAGACAGTACGGTCTGCCATCTCTACATTATCACCAGGCACACCGATGACACGTTTAACATAAGCTGAATCTTCATTAGAATTAAAGACAATCACATCATCCTGATCAATTTCAGTCAGGTCATATATAAATTTATTAACGACTACTCTGTCGCCATCTTCCAATGTCGGATCCATACTCAGACCATCGACTGAAAATGAAACGAAGAGAAATACTCGTATTACAGCAATTACCACGATTGCAATTAATATTGCTACAGCCCATTCGCGAATTTCTTTTGCCAATTATGACACCTCTTATTTTTTCATTTTTCTTTCCAGATACTTCTGGTACCATTTTGAAAGTAAATATAACAATACTAAAAATACCAATGATAGTATAAGTTTTAACGGTGAGTCAAAAAATGAAGTTATGTCATAACCGACTAGAGTCATCGATAATATCATAATAAATTTTGACGCTAATAATATATATAAGTATACATGTCTTCTTATATTTGATAAAGCTGTGATAACATTTACGATTGATGACGGCGTAAACGGCAGCGACAGTAATATGAATAAAAATGTAAATCCGCGCTCATCGATAAACTTAAGCATTCTGTTAAGCTTGTCATGTTTTTCTATATACTTCTGTGCCGGCTGCCTGAATAAATTGCGGACAATTAAAAACACTAAATAGCTGCCGGCTACACTGGCGATGTAACTCACAAGGAAGCCGATAATAACACCGTATGAGTTAATATTTAAAATAACAATTACAACAAGCGGTAAAAACGGCAGGAACGCTTCGATAAATACGAGCAGAAATCCTACGATAAAACCTAAATCTTCAAATTTTTGAAATAGCGTCTCTATACCCTGTTCAGTCGTCAAAAGCTCGATTAATTCGTTCAAGTGTTTTCCCTCACTGTAAAAATACTAAAAGACTATATTAGTAATATAGTCTTTTAGTATAGATTATCAAATTATTTTCATTTATTATAACATGATTAATGACGTTTTATCGCTATTTAGCATGCGCCGCATTCTTTTTAGGCATCAGATTTTTAATATTATCTTCTTCTTCATTATTAAACATTTCTACGATTGCCGAGCCGACGATAACACCGTCACAGTGTTCACCCAGTGCTGTTGCAGCGTCTGCTGAATTAATTCCAAAACCTGCACATACCGGCACTTTACTTTTGTTTTTAATACGTGCGAGATTATTAAACACTTCCTGACTGTAGCCTGACTGTTTACCTGTTACTCCATTAACAGTCACCGCATAGATAAATCCTTCTGCTTCATCTAAAAGCTCTTCCAACCTGTCATCTGACGTCGTTAATGTCGCGAGACGGATAATCGCAATATCAGTATCTTTTAGTGCTGTTTTAAGTTCCGGTTCCTCTTCAAGAGGAACGTCCGGTACAATAATTCCGCTGACATTTGCAGCACTCGCATCTTGTGCAAATTCTCCGAGTTCGTAATGGAAGACGGGATTATAATAAGTCATTAAAACGTAAGGTACATTTATTTCATCTTTAATTTCTGTCAGCTTTTGCAGTATATCCCGAAGGCTGACATTGTGCTCAAGAGCACGGATGCCGGCACGCTGGATTACCGGGCCGTCTGCTGCTGGATCACTGAATGGAATACCAATTTCAATAAGATCGACTCCCGCTTCTTCCAGGGTTTTAATCTGGTATGGGAGTTTATCCAGTCCACCGTCTCCTGCCATAATATAAGCGATAAATGCTTTATCATCCTGAGTATTTAATGTCTTAAACATATTTTCAATACGTGCTTTAGTCATTTTTTCTCGCCTCCAGTTCTGCTTTCACCATTGCAACATCCTTATCTCCTCTGCCCGATAACGACACGACGATAATTTCATCTTTCGGCAGCTCAGGGGCGATTTTCATAACATGTGCAATAGCATGTGAACTCTCAAGTGCCGGAATGATACCTTCCGTTCTCGACAATTCCCGGAATGCATTTAAAGCTTCTTCATCAGATGCATATTCATATCGTGCACGTTTCGTTGAGTATAAAAAGCTGTGTTCCGGACCAATACCCGGATAGTCGAGTCCTGCCGAGATAGAGTGCGTTCCCTGCAGCTGCCCGTTATCATCCTGCAGCATATGCATTTTCGCACCGTGAGCAATGCCGACTGAACCGCGGTTGATAGCAGCTGCAACTTTATTAGTATCGATGCCTTCTCCGGATGCTTCGACTCCGATTAATTCCACGGTCTTATCTTCGATAAAGTTATAGAACATTCCCATCGCATTACTACCCCCGCCAATACATGCAACAACTTTATCAGGCAGGCGTCCTTCTTTTTCTAATATTTGCTCTTTAGCTTCTTTTGAAATGATACTCTGGAAATCACGTACAATTTGCGGGAACGGATGCGGTCCAAGTACTGATCCGAGTATATAGTGAGTATCTTCCATATGTTCCACCCAGTATCTCATCGTTTCGTTTACAGCGTCTTTTAATGTTGCGGTACCCTGTTCCACTCTAATGACTTCTGCACCTAAAAGCTCCATTCTGAACACGTTAAGTTCCTGACGATCTGCATCTTTTGCACCCATGAATACTTTACATTCAAGGCCTAAGAGGGCTGCAATTGTCGCTGTAGCAACACCATGCTGTCCAGCCCCTGTCTCCGCAATCACTTTCGTTTTCCCCATATATTTAGTCAGCAGTCCCTGTCCGATGGCGTTGTTAATTTTATGAGCGCCGGTATGATTTAAATCTTCTCGTTTTAAATATATTTTTGCTCCGCCGAGTTTTTCTGTTAACCGTTCCGCGTAGTACAGCGGATTTTCACGGCCGACGTATTCTTTCATCAAGTAATCAAATTCACGCTGGAATTCCGGATTCTGCTGCGCTTCTTTATATGATTCTTTTAATTCTTCAAGTGTTGCAATTAATGATTCAGCAACGTAAGTACCGCCGAACTCGCCATATTTTCCATCAGCATTCGGATATTTATAAGATTCTGTCATTTTTTCCACCTCTGATTTTTTTTATAAATGCTGCAATCTTTTCAGGATCTTTTTCACCGTCAGTTTCTACTCCGCTGGATACATCGATAAGTGTAGGACGTACAACTTCGGCTGCTTCAGCGACATTTTTCGGATTTAATCCTCCGGCAAGTGCCAGTCTCGATTTATCAATTTCACTCAACGGCAATTCAGACCAGTTAAAAGTAACACCGCTGCCGCCGTAATATTTTTCTCTCGGACTGTCGATTAGTATATACTCTGCATCAAAATTAAATCGCTCTTTATATGACAGTTCCGAATTCGAAGGAAAAGCTTTAATTGCCTTACCTTTATACTGTCCGACAAAACCTTTGCCCTCATCACCATGAAATTGTATAAAATCGAGACCCGCTTCATTTAATGCAGCATCCGCTTCTTCCTTAGTCGGGTTAGCAACAACACCTACAGTTTTTATACCTGTTCCTTTTAAGCTTCCGGTGATCGCTTTCACAGTCTCAAGATTTATCTGTCGCTTGCTTGGTGCCAGCACCATGCCGATAAAGTCCGGTTTTTCTGCTGCTGCCATCAATGCTTCTTCTACCGTTTTAATACCGCAGATTTTAACTTTCATGCACTTCACCTGATCTCAGTTCTTTAATTTTTTCTTCTATGCTGTCTGCTTTCATCAGCGATTCTCCAACGAGCATTCCTGCCGCGCCCGCCTCTTTCATCCGCCCGACGTCAGCTCCTGTATGAATGCCGCTCTCGGCGATGAAATGAATATCATCTGTTCCGTATTTTTCCAGAAGCATTTCAGTATTACTGATATCGACAGTAAACGTTTTTAAATCTCTGTTGTTAATGCCGATAATCTTCGGTGAAATTTTCAATGCGCGTCTTAATTCATCTTCGTCATGCACTTCAACGATTATATTTAAGCCAAGCTCTGATGCATAATTGTATAAATCCTGCAGTGTTTCGTCACCCAGTATCGTGACAATTAACAATACAATATCTGCCCCGTAGTTATACGCACGGTTAATCTGCCGCTTATCGATAATAAAATCTTTGTTCAATACCGGCACGTTCACCTCGTCAGCAATTTGTTTTAAATCATCAAATGTACCTTTAAAGAAACTTGTATCTGTCAGTACACTAATTGCATCGGCTCCACCTTTGACGTAAGATTTCGCCTGAGTCAGGGGGTCCATCACTGCATTGATGTCACCTTGTGACGGCGAGGCGCGTTTCACTTCACTGATTAGAGCGATGCCATCATTGAGCTTAAGGATGCTTGTAAAGTCGAGCGGTTTTTCTCTTGTAATCAATTCTACTTCAGCTGGATATTCCATCAGCTCTTCTTTTTTTACTGCTACAATATCGTCTAATATAGTCATGCTTTTACCTCCTCATTATTTTTAATGACTTCCTGCAATTTGTCATAGGCTTTTCCTGATTGGATTGCTTCTCTCGCTTTTTGAATGCCTGCTGCGATTGATTTTGCTTTGTCTGCAACGAACAATCCAATTCCTGCGTTCAGCAGTACAGTTTCTATTTGTGCTCGTGTAGCTGCTCCTTTTAATACCGACTCGAGAATTTCTTTATTCTCAAAACCGTCTCCGCCTGCAATGTCACTCTTATCGCACAGTGTTAAACCATAGTCTGTCGGATCGATAACGACTTCTTCTATTTCGCCGTCGCGTAAAAATACGAGGTGGTTATCTCCGAGCAGTGTCGCTTCATCCATATAGCCTGCACCGTTCATCACCACTGCATTTTTACGACCTAAGCGCTGAAGCACTTGCGTAATCGTCATCAGCTTTTTACGGTCGTAAATACCTAAAAACTGATAATCTAAATCGAGCGGGCTGATGCACGGCCCGATAAAGTTAAATACTGTCGGACGTTTTAAGGTCTGTCTCACCCTCATAATCTGTCCCATTTTAGGGTGTACGTGCGGTGCACTTAAAAATGTAATATTTGATTCATTAAGTTCCTTTGCCACTCTGTCAGCATCGAAGTTTAAATTAACGCCAAGTGCCTGAAGTACATCCGAACTACCTGTCTTACTCGTGACACTCTTATTGCCGTGCTTAGCAACAGTCACATCGCAACTTGCCAGGACAAATGCTGAGGTTGTGGAGATATTGAAACTCTGTGAACGATCTCCGCCCGTGCCGCAGTTATCCATTACTTTATTATTTACATTCGGAATCTCTTTTGCATAAGACCTCAACACTTCGGCAATTGCTGTAATTTCATCTACTGTTTCACCTTTATCACTTAGTGTGATTATGAAATCCCGCAGTTCATCATCTGTTACTTTTTCATCTAATACTTCTGTAAAAAATTCATGCATTTCTTTATACGATAAATCATTGCCGTCTTTTACTTTTGCCATTGCCAGTTCAGTTATTGTTGTAATGTTTAATGTCATTATATATTCCTCCTAAAAATTAAAAATCCCCCATGACAAAAATGTCATGGAGGACGATGTTAAACCGCGGTACCACCTCAGTTGAAGCTTTCACTTCACTCAAATGTATAACGGCATTACCCGTGCAAAACTAAAAACCGGAACCCAATTCACTGCAGAACACGCTGCCGGTTTCCACCATATCCGGCTCTCTGTAAACGTAAGACTGCTGCTACTATATCCATTTGCTGATATTAAATTTGTGTAAATAAAAAACTCTCCATGCTTAATATAAAAATATTAAGGACGGAGAGCCGCGGTGCCACCTATATTGACCGATAAAAACCGGTCCACTCATTAAAAGTTATATTTAATTAATTTTTATAAAAGAAGTCCATTCGCATATATGAAATACCGGTTTCCACCACCACCGGCTCGCTATTAAATCGATATATGTTACTACTCTTCTTTCGAATTGATTTTAATACTAACAAGTTAAAAATATAAATGCAAGGGATAAATTCAATTTGTCTGAAAATTCATTCTTAATGAACCCTCTAAAATATTGGTATAACTGACTTTATCAGGTGTAAAATCTTTTTAAAATTTTTTTATGAGAGTAGTATGTCTGACATGAAACACGCTCATTGGTGAGATAAGCTGTTACCTCTGACATGAAACAC
>JBQDHL010000003.1:24755-59170 GCA_052093725.1 Jeotgalicoccus sp.
TCATTGGTGAGATAAGCTGTTACCTCTGACATGAAACACGCTCATTGGCGTGATAACTAAAAATATTTCCTTAAAAATAAAAAAACAGACAAAATCCCGAAGGATTTTGTCTCTAAAATAATTAGTTTTATGCCCAACCGCGATAGCGTGAACCTTCTGCAGTTCGCTTAAGACCTACGATGAATGCTGCAAGTCTCATATCGATTTGACGGTTTTCGTGAAGGTCATAAATTTCGTTAAATGCAGCAACGAGTTTCTTTTCCATCTTCTCGTTTACTTCATCCTCTTCCCAGTAATAACCTTGGTTGTTTTGAACCCACTCGAAGTAAGATACTGTTACTCCACCTGCTGATGCAAGTACGTCCGGAACAATCAGAACGCCTCTTTCAGTCAGGATGCGTGTTGCTTCAGTAGTAGTTGGTCCGTTTGCTGCTTCACATAAAATTTGAGCTTTAATGTTCGGCGCATTGGCTTCAGTAATCTGATTTTCGATTGCTGCCGGAATAATAACGTCGCAATCCAGTGCAAATAACTCATCGTTTGATAAAACATTATCAAATAGATTCGTTACCATACCAAAGCTGTCACGGCGTTCTAATAGATAATCGATATCTAGACCGTCAGGGTCATGAAGGGCACCGTTGGCATCTGAAATACCGACGATTTTTGCGCCTCTATCGAATAGGAATTTAGACAGGAAGCTTCCTGCGTTACCGAATCCCTGGATAACAATACGAATGTCTTCCATCTTCATATCACGCTTTTTAAGAGCTTCTTCAAGACAGATTACAACACCAAGTGCTGTTGCTCGGTCACGGCCTTCTGAACCGCCGAGTACTAATGGTTTACCTGTAATGAATCCAGGCGAGTTGAATTGGTCAATCGCACTGTACTCATCCATCATCCATGCCATAATCTGCGAGTTTGTGAATACATCCGGTGCCGGAATATCTTTAGTTGGTCCAACGATTTGAGAAATCGCACGAACGTAACCGCGTGACAGTCTTTCAACTTCATCCATGCTCATTTCGCGTGGGTCACAGATGATTCCGCCTTTACCTCCACCATAAGGCAAGTTAACAATACCTGCTTTAAGTGTCATCCACATAGACAATGCAACAACTTCATCTTCTGATACGCTCGGGTGGAAACGTACTCCGCCCTTAGTAGGACCCACTGCATCGTTATGCTGTGCACGGTATCCTGTAAATACTTTGACTGAACCATCATCCATTTTCACCGGTATACGTACTTTTAGTGTACGTAAAGGTTCTTTGATTAATTGGTACATATCGTCATTATAACCAAGCTTATCGAGCGCTTCTTTTATGATGCGCTGTGTAGATTCAACTAAACTAATTTCTTCTGACATTTTATCCGCCTCTTTTTGTAACTGATTTCATCTCATATTGTATCATAAAGATTATTTTTAGAAAGTATCTTTGCTAAAAACTTTTTTAACTTTATCGAGTGCCCAGTCGAGTTCGTCTTTTGTTACTACAAGCGGTGGTGCAAATCTCACGACAGTACCGTGAGTTTCTTTACAGAGTACACCTTCATCTTTAAGCTGTTCACAGAATACACGTGCACTCTTATTCAGTTCGAGACCGATAAAGAGCCCTCTGCCGCGGATGTCGAGAATTGCTTCATGGTTGATTTTCTTCAGTTCTGCGAGGAGATATTCTCCTAGTTCTAATGAACGTTCTGATAGTTTTTCATCAATAATTACGTCAAGTGCTGCTTCTGACACTCTGGCTGCCAGCGGATTGCCGCCAAAAGTCGAACCGTGTGATCCTTCGTTCAATACGCCGAGTACTTCGTCATCTCCAAGCACGACTGATACGGGGAACACCCCGCCGCCTAGTGCTTTACCTAAAATGTACATATCAGGTACAACTTCGTCCCAATCAGTTGCAAACATTTTCCCGGAGCGGCCAAGTCCTGCTTGAATTTCATCTGAGATAAATAATACGTTATTGCGATCACAAATTTCTCTAACTGCTTTTAAATAGCCTGCCGGCGGAATGTTAACGCCCGCTTCACCTTGAATTGGTTCTAAAATAACTGCTGCAGTATTATCATTAATCGCATCTTCGAGTGCTTCCGGATCACCGTAATTAACAATTTGGAAACCTTCCCCAAGCGGGCCGAACCCTCTTCGGTATTCCGGTTCTGACGACATTGACATAGGAATCATTGTTCTGCCGTGGAAGTTATTTTTCATCGCGATCACTTCTGCCTGATTGTCCGGCACCCCTTTAATTTCGTACGCCCAGCGTCTCGCTGCTTTAATTGCAGATTCAACAGCTTCCGCTCCTGTATTCATAGGAAGAACTCTTTCTTTACCTGAGATTTGACTGAGCTTTTCGAACCAGTCTCCGAGACAGTCGACATGGAATGATCTCGATGTCAGCGTTACTTTGTCTGCCTGATCTTTTAATGCCTGAATAATTTTAGGATGACGGTGCCCCTGGTTCACTGCAGAGTATGCACTCAGCATATCCATATACTTATTACCTTCCGGATCTTTCACCCATACGCCTTCAGCTTCTGAAATTACAATCGGCAGCGGCTTGTAAATATCCGTATCATACCGTTCTGTCTTTTTGATGATTTCTTCACTTCTCATTTTTTTTCCCCCTTTTATGTTTAAAAAATCATTTAAATATACATTTTTAAATATGTATCCATACCCATCATGACTGTAATTAACATTATTTTCAAGAGTTTTGTTACGGCCCGATACAACACCCTTTACAAACTTTGAAAACGTATACATAAAAGCGGTGTTTTATACTTATTAAATCCTAATCCCAGTGGTATAAATGTATTTTCATTGAATATATATTCATCGCAGGAAAATAAAAAAACCTGTGACTATCACAGGTTTTACTACTGGTATTATTCTCTCATACGTTCTTCTGCCTCTTCTATCCAAAGCGGCATTCTTTCTGCCAGCGTCTGGAAACCGTATTTCTCAGTATCTTTGATCTTTTCTAATACAGAACGCTTATCTCTTTTTTTCTCTTCGTTCTTAAAGTATTCATTCTCTTTCAATGACAAGCTGATTTTACCGTTTTCATCAATGCTGACAATTTTAGCCTTTACTATTTGGCCTTTTGATAAATATTGATTCACATCGTGAACGTAATCGTTCATCACTTCAGAAATATGGATAAGACCATCACGATTATCAGGAGTTTTGACAAAAGCACCGTACGACTGAATACCAGTAATTTTCACTTTGACGAACTGGCCGATCCGGTATTTTTTTGCCATGTTATCCCTACTTATTTACTTCTTTATTAAATCCATCACCATTTTAACACAGTTAGCAGAAGTAACCAAAAAAATCACATAACAAAACACATATACCTGGATGGCATATGTGCGCGTATTTTTCATATCAGTTATGTAAATCTGCAGAACTCTAAGGTCGCACACAGAAATAATAGATTTCTTATTTTAGTTAGATTACTATTTCCGTGTGGAGTCATCCTTCTTCTCATGTTCGAGTCTTTCGAGAACTTTTTCTTCGAAGTCCTTCATCTTTTCTTCTTCATTGCGTGAATATTTTTTAATAAGCTTATACACGATAAACGCAAGTAATATAAAAAGAAGTAACATGAGAAGAGCTGGAATATATTCTGTTTTATCTTCCGGGAAATAAAGGAACGGCATCATTTTTAAATCACTCACCTTTGCACAAATAAGTATATCAGAGTGTTTTACGGTTTAAATATTATAATAATGACTAATTTGTGATACTTTCCCCCTGCATTTTTCAATTCCAATAATAATTATGTATATATTTCTCTTCTTTCTTCAAAATAAAAATGCGCAGCTTGTATTAAATACACAGCTGCACATCTTTTAATTACATATACTATTCTGTAACTTCAATTGTTTCTATAATTACATCGTTAGCAGGTTTATCTTGTCTTCCTGTTTTAACATCAGCAATTTTCTCGATGATATCAAGACCTTCAATAACATGTCCGAAAACAGTATGTCTCTGATCTAACCAAGGAGTTCCGCCGTTTTTCTTGTAGCTTTCTACGATTTCAGCCGGGTAGCCCGCGCCTTCAAGCTGTGACACCATATCAGCCGGTACATCTTTCAACTGTACGATAAAGAACTGTGAACCGTTTGTGTTTGGTCCCGCATTAGCCATAGACAGTGCCCCATAAAGGTTAAATGCATCTGTTGAAAATTCATCTTCAAATGCTTCTCCCCAAATACTTTCTCCGCCCATGCCTGTGCCTGTAGGGTCTCCGCCTTGAATCATAAAGTCTTTAATTACTCTATGGAAAATTAATCCATCGTAATATTTATTTTTTGCGTGTGTTACAAAGTTTTCTACAGTTTTAGGTGCAACATTGTTTAACAGCTTAACTGTAACGTCACCCATGTTTGTTTTGATTACTGCTTTTGTTTCGCCTTCTAAAACCTCTGTTGTTAATTGTGAATATGCCATGAATTTGGCCTCCTGAAAAAATTTATTAATTTCATTTTAGTAGCAGTAATAATGAAATTCTAAATTAAAAATTCTGATTTTATTACTACTTACTACTATATATACAGTATACGAGAATAGTCTAAAATTTCAAACCGTAAGCGTTTATTTACATTTAATATTAATGTATAATGGATAAATATAATAACGTTAGAGGAGGATACACTTTGACATTGATACATTTTGCAATATTTTTACCTGTTATTGCTGCAATCGCTATCGCAATAATATACAGGTATGTTAAAGATGTACATCTCGGTTGGTTTGTCTTACCTATTCCGACTGTGATAGTCGCATACTTATTTAGTTTAATACCCTCTATTGCTAATAATCAAGTATTCCATCATACAATGAATTTAATGCCCCGTATCGGGTTGAATTTTGACGTCTACATAGATGGTCTCGGCTTACTATTCGCAATACTTATTTCTGGTATTGGCGCGCTGGTAGTATTATATTCTATCGGCTACTTATCAAAAGACGAAAAGCTTGGCAATTTTTATGTCTATTTGCTTATCTTTATGACTGCCATGCTCGGAGTAGTTTTAAGTGATAACATTTTGATGCTCTATTTCTTCTGGGAATTGACTTCAATTTCAAGTTTTCTGTTAATCGCTTTCTGGTTTACTAAAGAGAAATCGATTTATGGTGCACAAAAATCACTGCTTATAACTTTCTTCGGTGGATTTATGATGCTCGGCGGATTTATTATTCTGCATCTTATTACAGATACATTTAGTATCAGGGAAATGATTGCCAATGTTGATTTGGTTATTGAAAGCCCTCTCACACCGTTAGCAGTTGTTTTAGTACTGCTCGGTGCATTTACCAAATCTGCACAGTTTCCATTTTACATCTGGCTGCCGGACGCTATGGAAGCACCGACACCGGTTAGTGCTTATCTGCACTCAGCTACGATGGTTAAAGCTGGTCTCTATTTAGTTGCAAGATTTACACCCGTTTTCGCATTCAGCGAATTATGGGTATGGCTGATTTTAGTTATCGGTCTCGTCACACTGTTCTGGGCCTCATTCAACGCAATTAAACAGGATGACTTAAAAGCAATACTCGCGTACTCGACCGTCTCACAGCTCGGTCTCATTATGAGTCTTCTCGGAGTCGGAGCTCTTGCAGTTACTACCGGCGCTAACGAACAGATTTTCACAGTTGCTGTCGTCGCTGCAGTGTTCCATATTATTAACCATGCAACATTTAAAGGCGCATTGTTCATGGTTGCCGGTATTCTCGATCATGAAACGGGTACACGCAGCATGAAGAAACTCGGCGGCTTAATGACGCTGATGCCGATTGCATTTACAATGACTCTGATTACAGCACTATCTATGGCAGGTATACCTCCATTTAACGGGTTCTTGTCAAAAGAATTATTCCTTGAGGCAATGTTTGAAATAAGCAATGCGAACTTCAGTGCTCTTGCTGACTGGAGTGTACTGTTCCCGATTCTTGCGATTGTCGGCAGTATTTTCACATTCATTTACTCTATTAAATTAATTCACGGTGTATTCTTTGGTGAACGCACATACGATACTCCGAAAGAACCGCATGAAGCTCCGAAATTATTACTGGCTTCACCGATTATCTTGTCGGCACTAGTTATTATTTTCGGGCTGTTCCCAAATATTCTGTCAGGTTCTATTATCGATCCTGCAGCGATGGGTATACTCGGTACAGATGCAGCATTGAATACTGAAATTTCACACTGGCACGGTTTTAATAACCCTGCACTTTGGGCTACAGTTGCTATAGTTGTTATCGGTACAGCACTTTACTTATTCAGAAGCAGCTGGATGTTCATTTACGATTATCACAAAGAACAATTTACTCTTAATCATTTATACGACCAGGGGCTTATATACAGTCAGCTCGGTTCAGCTAAAGTGACCGACGGTATTATGAGCGGTTTCCTGAGAGATTATATGGTTTATATTTTCGGATTCTTCGTGGTCTTTGGTATCGTTACGACGTTCTATACAGGTCTGCCGATTACATTCGATGATTTCGCCCAGGTCGGTATTCAGGACATGGCACTCGTACTCATCATTTTAGTGTCTCTGGCAATTATTATGATGACACGCTCACGCATGGTTTCGATTATTATGCTCGGAGCAATCGGGTTTTCAATGGCACTGTTCTTCGCATTCTTCAGAGCGCCGGACCTTGCACTCACTCAGCTAGCCATAGAAACAGTAACGACGACGTTATTCCTCGTTTGTTTCTATCACCTGCCGAAACGCTCAAAACATGAAGAAAGCATTCAATTTAAATTTACTAACTTTATCGTCTCTGTAGGTGTCGGAGCAATCGTTATTCTATTCGGTCTGGCAGCATATTCAAACAGACTGTTTGATTCAATCAGTCAGTATCACATCGATAACGTCTACGACCTTGCAGCCGGCGGAAATATGGTAAACGTAATACTCGTTGACTTCCGTGGCTACGATACATTATTCGAAACACTTGTCTTCGGTATTGCCGGAATCGGAATCTATGCATTAATGAAAGCTAAAGTATCAAGAAAGGATGATGACAATGAAGAGCACGCTTAAGAGAGCTGGCTACAGCAAAGTACAGCGTCAGATGAATGATGTGTTTTTCCAGTTTACTTCTAAAGTGATATTTCTCATCATCCTGATGTTTGCGGTAAACTTATTTATGGCAGGACACTACACACCGGGCGGCGGTTTCGTCGGCGGTCTGCTTGCTGCATCTGCCATCATACTTTTACTGATGGCTTACGACTTTGAAACTGTGAAGAAAATGATTCCTGTAAACTTTCATTTAATGATCAGTCTCGGACTGGCACTGGCAATTGTAGTGCCGACACTGATGTTTTTCTTCGGTGTACCGTTCTTTACTCACCAGCACACATATGTAAACGTTCCTGTGTTCGGGGAAGTTGCTCTCCACACAGCAGTAGTTTTTGATATCGGTGTATTCCTTACTGTTGCCGGCACATCATTACTGATTGTTACATTGGTTGGGGGGACCGAGAAATAATGGAACTCGTCACTATAATTTTATCAGGCATACTTATAGCCAGTGCCACTTATTTAATTCTGTCAAAGAGTGTTTTACGTATCATCATCGGTACTGGAATATTGTCTCACGGCGTCCATTTAATGATTCTGACTATGGGCCAGTTAAAACGAGGCAGTGTTCCCGTTCTGGACGATGCGGTCAGCACGTACACCGACCCACTGCCGCAGGCATTAATTCTAACTGCAATTGTAATTTCATTTGCACTGACTGCATTCAGTTTAGTACTGCTGCTCAGAAACTATAAAGAACTTGGCACAGATAACACTGAAGATATGAAAGGAGTTCCACATGACGACTAACATATTAACTATGCTCCCAATCATTCTTCCGTTTGTAGCCGGTGTTATCATGCTGTTTATCGGAAAACGTCCGGTTCCTCACCGCATGGTGTCAGCTGTTTTCGGGCTCTTGATGGTTGGTGTCGCTGCATTTAACGTATATTACGTATACGTTAACGGTACGATGATTACATTTGTGAGTAACTGGTCAGCACCATTCGGTATCAGTGTCGTTTACGACATGGTTGCCGCGCTGCTTGTCCTGACGACATCGCTCGTAATGTTCTTCATCGTAATATACTCATTCCAGTCTATTGGCTATGAGAGAGAAAAATATTATTACTATCCAATGGTTATGTTTATGATTACAGGTATAAATGGAGCATTCACTACAGGAGACATTTTTAACATGTTCGTCTTCTTTGAAGTGTTCCTCTTAGCATCATATGTATTAATCACGCTCGGCAGCCGTAAAATCCAGCTGCAGGAAGGTTTTAAATACCTCGTTGTTAACGTCGTATCATCTAACTTCTTCCTAGTCGGTCTGGCGTATCTGTATTCAGTTACAGGATCATTGAACATGGCTGATATTCATATTAAGTTATCCAACTACGATGGAAACTTAGCAATTATGACAATCATTGCAGTTGTTTTCATCTTCGTCTTTGCGACGAAAGCCGGACTGTTCCCGCTCTACTTCTGGATGCCGGGTTCATATAAAGCGCCACCTATGCCGATAATTGCACTATTCGGTGCATTGCTGACTAAAGTTGGTGTATATGCAATTGCCAGAACGTTTTCACTGTTCTTTACGAACGATGTTGCGTTTACGCATCAGGTACTGCTCCTTATGGCACTCCTGACAATCGTTGCAGGATGTATTGGTGCTCTTGCTTATACGGATATGAAACAAATTATTATTTACAACATTATGATTGCAATCGGCGTTATTATCGTTGGATTCTCGATGATGGATTATGCCGGTACTGTAGGCGCAATGTATTACTTAATTCACGATATGATTATTAAAGCAGCATTGTTCCTGCTTATAGGTTTTATTATTTACCGGACAGGAAAAAACGATGCTGCCGATCTTGGCGGGTTAATCAAACAGCACCCTGTTGTCGGCTGGACATTCTTCATCGCCAGTCTTTCACTTGCAGGTGTACCGCCTTTCCCGGGCTTCTACGGTAAATTATTTATCGTAGAATCTGCTTTCGATAACGGTCATGCTATCGCTGCAATTATCGTGCTGCTGTCGAGCCTGATCGTGTTATACAGTATTATGAAAATATTCATCAAAGTGTTTTGGGGAGAGCCTGCAGAACCGATTGAGCTTAAAAATATCAAATCAGATAAGTTACTGTTCTCGGCTATCGGCCTTGTAATTGTATCAACTGTATTCGGTCTCTCAGCTGACTTTTTATTTCCTATCTTTGAAATGGCGGCAGAATCATTCTACAATCCGTCTTCATACTCTAACTATTTGATGGGGGTGGAATAATTGTCATTTCAACTTTTAATTAACATCGTTTTAGCATTTTTATGGATGTTCATGAATGCTGATTTTACAGTCGGATCATTTGTGACTGGATATATTATCGGTCTGGTTGCAGTCTATATGCTCCGTAACTTCCTGCCAGGTCGTTTTTACCTGAAGCGTTTGTATTGGATGGTACGACTGTTTTTCATCTTTATCATTGAATTGGTAAAAGCCAACGTCGATGTAGTACGCATCGTAATGGCACCTAAAATTGACATTCATCCGGGATTCTACGCTTACCCGAATGATCTTGAAGAAGAATGGGAAGTCGCACTGCTGTCCACGCTGATTACATTAACACCGGGTACAGTGGTGGTAGCTATTTCTGAAGACTATTCAATTATTTATATTCACGGTCTCGATATGGATGATGCTGATGAGGAAATCGCTAACATTAAAACTTCTTTTGAAAATGTAATAAAAGAGGTGGCTAAACCATGACAAACTTTATCGATATCCTAGTAATTATCTGTATCATTGCATTCGCATTTTCTATGCTCGGAATGATTTACAGAGTGCTTAAAGGACCAACATTGCATGACAGAGTTATTACACTCGATGCATTTGGTGTAACGCTGATGGGAATGATCGGTCTTGTATCGATGATACTTGATACATCGTACCTGCTCGTTGTCATTATGCTGATTGGTATGATTGGATTTATCGCAACTATCGGCTTTGCCAAATTCCTGGAGAAAGGTGTGATTATTGAAAATGATAGAGATAATAATAGTTAGTCTAATCACATTTTTCTTAATCGGCGGCGCCTTTTTCACAGTAGTCGCTGCAGTCGGTGTTATCCGTCTTCCGGATACATACACAAGACTGCACGCAGCATCGAAAAGTTCGACGCTTGGTGTCGGATTGACGCTGATAGGAGTATTTATATACTTTGCGTATTACCATGCAGAAGTTGATACACAGTTAATACTAGCTGTACTCTTCATTTTCATCTCTGCACCTGTCGGCGCGCATCTTATTGCAAGAAGTGCCTTTCACTCCGATGTTGAACCTTATCAACTGACAATTCTTAACGAACTGAAACGCGATGAAACAGGCTCTGAAGTTGAAACTGAAGAAACTGCAAGATTAAAAATTGAACGCAGTAAAGACAAAGAATTGGACGATTAATATACTGCATCCCTCCGGACATCTCCGGAGGGATTTTTTGTTTAATAAGAACTGTTATGTTTCCTGTAATACGATAGCCGCTCATGTGCCTCCCGGAAGCTCATTACACAAAAAAAGGGAATCCTCAGCGGATTCCCTTTTAGCTTTTACTTAATTATCTTTTTTTCCTTATTGCTACAGTACATCTGCTTAAGGCTACAAGTTCATCTTGTTCATCAGTCACTTCGATTTCCCATACCTGTGATGTGGAACCGCCGTGTTTTAACAATGCAGTAGCTGTCAGTGTACCTTCTCTTTTTGCTCTCAGATGATTGGCGTTGATTTCCATACCGAATGCAATTTCATCATCGGAAATCATCTTAAATGCACCCATGCTTGCTGCTGTTTCTGCCAGTAAGACATTCACACCGCCATGCACGTAGCCGAATGGCTGAAGCACTTTTTCAGTAATCGGCATTTCTACTGCACATTTACCAATCTCATCGATTGTAATTGTAATACCAAGTGTCTTAAGCACTCCCTTATTCATACAGTGTACCTGATTCTATTAAGTCCACTATCGTACGGATCATTACACCAGTAGACCCTTTTTTAGCGAATGGTGTCGTGCTTGATGTGTTGCTCGTGCCCGCAATATCAAAGTGCACCCATGGTGTCTCTTCCGTGAACTGATTAATAAATGCCGCGGCAAATGATGCTCCGCCCGGTTTAAAGTCGGCATTAATTAAATCAGCGATGTCGGATTGTTTTACTCTGTCGTCTTCAAGCTCGGACATAGGCAAGTGCCAGATGTCTTCCCCTGTTACTTTACTGCTGATTAAAAGATTGTTGATAAACTTCCTGCCCTGGTTCGTAAACACACCGGTACGGTCTGCACCGATTGCCTGTATCACGGCACCTGTCAGTGTTGCGAAGTCCATCATCACTTTCGGGTTATACTTCGTTGAAGCGTAGTAAACTGCATCTGCCAGCACTAGTCTGCCTTCAGCATCCGTATTTGATACTTCAACAGTTTTTCCTGACAGCGACTGATATACATCGTCAGGACGCATACCATTTCCGTCGACCATGTTTTCTGCAAGTGCAAGCACTGCAACAACATGAACCGGCAGTTCCAGTTTCGATATCGCGTCCATCATGCCGACAACATTTGCCGCACCGCTCATATCATATTTCATTGAGCGCATGCCCGTACGCGTTTTAAGCGAGTAGCCGCCTGTATCGTAAGTAATTCCTTTACCAACTAATGCGATTGGTGCATCGTCAGCTGCATCGGGATGTTTATATTCAATCGTCACAAGTCTCGGCTTTCTGACTGATCCTTTACCTACTGCTGTCAGCAGACCGAATCCTTCCTGGACGAGTGTATCGAAGTCTTTCACTTCACCGTTAATATACGGGCGTTCTTTAAATTGCACTGCCAGTTCATCCGCAAAACTTTCCGGATACAGTAAATTAGGCGGCATTGTTGCGAAATCTCTCGCAAGTACAATACTGCTGCCAAGTGCTGCTCCGTGATTGAAGCTGTCTTTCACAGATGCTTTTGTAACCAGTGTGACATCCAATTCAACGTGGAACTGCTTTTTATCCGCTGTATCGTAACCTGTCAGTCCGTGATTACTTACTGCAGACATCATTCCGACTGCATCAGCCACTTCTTCATGTTCAAAAGCAAATGTATCTAAAATAAACTGAGCTTTGCTGTCATTTTCTCCGGCCATAAACTGGAATAATTTACCGACAGCTTTTTGTACTTTCAGTGCAGTTAACTCGCCGCTGTTTCCTAATCCGACAGCAATAACTTTACGGTACTGCCGCTGAATTGTAACACCGGTCGTCGTAACTTTACCGAATGTATCAGATAATACGTTAGCTGAAATAATTTCTTCAGTTAAACCATTTAATAGTGTATCGAGTTCATCAAAATTTTTCAGATCTTTTATATTTTCAGGTAAGCCGATAACAATTGCCGAATCGTCGGCAATATATTTTTCTTCAAATTTAATATTCAAAATGCGTTCCCCCTAAAACATTTGATAACCTGCTTTTCTTAAGTAGCGTATTGTCATGCCTGCTAAAATAATTCCGATAAAACCGCTGCCTAAAATGACGACATCATATATTGAAATTCCGATGATATTTTCCCATAAAATACCGAATGATTCACCGGTACTTGATATGTAATCAAATAATGATACTCTGCCGATAATCCATAATACAATTACCGGATAAACAAATGCCATAATCCATGTCATCTTCAAAATCATGTTTAGAATAAAACTGATTCCATAAAATAAGACGAAGTACAGCAGTACAGAAATAAACAGCTGGACTATATTCATTGCCATAATTGTTTCCTCCAAAAAATAAAAGCATGGGCATTATATATACCCATGCATAATGCTGAATTTTAAATTACAGGAATTTTCCTTTTGTTGCACCTAATACTGCGCCTCCGATTTTCAGAACTGCACGAGTATCGATGACTTTCTTCATGAATGCTGCTGATTTACCTTTGATTTCACGACCGAGAACTACACCGATTCCATCTTTAGCGCCCAGAGAACATACAGTTCCTTTGTCGTCATAAAAGAATGGCTCCATTTTTTCGCCGTTCAAGTTAAGTTTAATGTTTTTAGCAGTGTGTTCACCTAATTGCATTGCGATTTGAGCAGTTGTCGGATATGGACGAGCATTTTCGCCAGTACCATTCATTACAGCTGCAACGTCACCAATTGCAAAAATGTTCGGGTAACCTTCAATTGTTAAGTCTTCTTTAACGACAATCCGTCCGCGTTTAACGCCTTCAAATGATTCTTCCATCAGACGTGAACCGCGTACACCCGCTGTCCATACTACACTTGAAGCTTCAAGCTGAACTTCTTCGTCGTTAACTTTAACAACGAAACCATTTTCATTTGCTGCAACAATTGCAGTACCAAGCATAAATTCAACACCGCGTGATTCAAGGAAATCAACTGCGTACTGCGTTAATTCATCCGAGAACATAGGCAGCATTGACGGCATTGCTTCTACACATGTAATCTTAACGTTGCTGTAGTCGATGCCGTGTATTTTGCACAGCTCAGGCAATGTTTCAACAAGTTCACCGAGGAATTCAACACCGGTGAAACCCCCGCCTCCAACAAGAATTGAAAGATCTTTAGGATCTTTAGAAGTTTTGTAATTGATAAAGTTCTGTTCAATTTCTTCACGAGTTGCTACAGCAGTCTGCGGACTGACGATTGAAGTTGCAAATTCGTCCATTCCTTTAATACCGAATGATTCACTTTCAAATCCAAGTGACACAACAAGAATATCGAATTCAAACTCGCCTTGAGTTGTTTCAACAACCTGCTGATCGCGGTTAATTTTAGTTACTTCTGCAGGAATAAAACGTACTTTCATGTTATCGACTACTTTAGCAATCGGATAAACACCGTCTTCCCAGTTCATTGAACCTGCTGCAGTTTCGTGCAGCCAAGTAGATTCATAGTGGTATTCATCTTTGTTAATTAGTGTAATGTCCGCATCTTGGACTCCAATAATTTTTTGCAGTTTACTAACAGTAGATAAACCTGCATAACCGGCACCAAGTACTAAGACTTTTTTTCTTTCATAGCTCATAATTTATTTCCCTTCCCAGCGAATATGTTTTATATGTTATAAACTGTTATATCAGTTTCTATACCAGTTATTATATTAGCACTAAATGGTAATATTTCAAGCGTTTTCACTATTTTTAACAGTCTCCCGGAGCACCGGCATTTACTTTAGTTCTAAATGACGAACCGCAGCCGCATGACAGGCTTGCATTCGGATTTTCAATCGTAAAACCGCCGCCAATAAGCGACTGTTTAAAATCAATTACAGTACCGTCTACGACAGGCAGATCCATCTTATTAACTAGCATTTTGACACCGTGGAATTCAAACACTTCATCCTGTTCCGATGCTTCGCCTTCTGCAGCCATGCCGTACGTTAATCCCGTACAGCCTCCACCCTGAATTTTAAAACGCAGGTAGCCTTCCGACATATCATTTGCTTTCAGCATATCTTTAACTTCGTAAGCTGCACTTTCAGTCAATTTTACTGATGACATAAAAATCACTCCTGTTCTTAATACTTTGTTAAAAAAATCTCAATAACCTAATTATACTACACGAAAAACGTTAGCACCAACGATGAGTTCACTCATCAAATGCCTGATTATTTTTGTCAATTCTTTTATAAGTTTTTTCAAGCAGCTGCTCATTATTTTTAGCAGCTACGAGTTCTCCATCTACGAGAACGAAAAAGCTTTTACTGCACAAACCGCAATTATTTGTGCATTCATAATCGACGACATCGATTGCAGGATTTTTATCCAGCTGAGCATACACATCGTGAGTTCCTTTTTGCATATTAGCGTTGCAAAACTCTACAATTGTATACATTTGTCATACTCCTCACATTAAAAAATAAAAAACTAGAGACGTCACGTCTCTAGTTGGGATTTAAAACACTTGTTCGATTTCAACAAACCCTGGTACTTCTTCGAGAAGTGCACGTTCGATACCGGCTTTAAGAGTAATCGTTGAACTTGGGCATGTTCCGCATGCACCTAGAAGTCTGAGCTTCACAATACCGTCTTCAACATCTACGAGTTCAACGTCTCCGCCATCACGCAGAAGGAAGGGACGTAATTTATCTAATACTTCCTCAACTTGTTCATACATTGTATCCTGACTGACTGTCATTATACTTCACTCCAATCATTTTATGAGCATTTTCTATATATAGTACATTATAATAGAAATCCTCTTAAAAATCCATCATTTGAAAGTCCTATTTTTACGCCAGCATAAGCCCTCTCTGTGTTAAAGTTTTCGCAAACATGACCGTTAACACTGCGAGTATAACATCCTTGATTAAAAACGGTACGACAGCAGCCATCATTATCTCCGTCAGGGACATCGGCGTACCGATCACTGTATTCATAATAAATGAGAAATAAAGCACGCCGCATATAAATATCGCGCCCATTCCTAAGAGCGTAAAGGTGATCATTCGTCCGGTTTGTTCATTACCGCCGACAGCTGCAATCACTACACCGGGAATAAACCCGAGCACAAATCCGAATGACGGTGACACGAGAGAACCTAAGCCGCCAGCACCTGCAAAGACCGGAATACCAATCAGGCCGATAAATATATACGCTGTAATTGAAATTAATCCCATTTTTTTACCGAGCAGCAATCCTGCTAAGAGCACCATCGGCACCTGCAGCGTAAATGGTATCGGTCCAAGAGGTACTCTGATTTGTGCACCGACAGCAATCAGTGCGGTAAATAATGCAGCAAAAACAAGGTGTTTAGTTTTCATATTATTACTCCTGTAATTTTGATTAGTTATATCATAACAGAAAAAAACTCTCGTGTTAACCTAAATTTATATTAGGTTAACATGAGAGTTTTTATTTTATAATTGCCAATCATTTAGCGTATCAATTACATGCGACGGCGGTATTTCTTTATTCATTACTTCTTTTTTAGAATGTACACCTGTGCCGACATGAATCGTATCCATGCCGCCGTTAATCCCCGTTAAAATATCAGTATCGTAATTATCACCAATCATCGCCGCTTCATCCGGACGCATATTTAAATGTGCTAATGCTCCTTCTAAAATATAACGATTAGGTTTACCTGTAATAACAGGCTCAACTCCCGTCACTTCACTGACGAGTTTAACGAATGAACCGTTCCCTGGAGAAAAACCGAAACTAGTTTTAATCTTTATATCCGGGTTTGTCGCAAGAAAACGCGCACCTTCCTGAATGAGCCGGCATGCAGTGATAATTTTATCAAACGTAATTGATGTATCGAGTCCCATAACGACCGCATCCGGTGTCGTCTCAGTTATTACAACACTGCCAGCTTCTGTCAGCGATCTTTTAAAACTGTCAGTACCGATTAAATATACTCCCGGCGACTTAAATTCCTGTTCAAGATAGCTTTTCATTGCAGCAGCCGAAGTATAAATATGATTTTCTGTCGTCTGAAAGCCCATTTCCTCAAATTTTTGAAGAATCTCTTTCGGATGTCTCGTTGCATTATTCGTCAGGAATAAATACGGAATACCCAAACTGTTTAAACGGTCGATAAAATTAACAGCGCCGTCAATAACTTCGGCGCCGTTAAACATCGTTCCGTCAAGATCGATTAAATATCCTCTATACATCATCATCGCCGCTGAATGCTGTTACTGCCTGCGGATCATTTTCGTAAAAATATTCAATACTCTTTTTAAAATCTTTATAAGCACTGATGTTCTTTTTAAATTCTGAACGCATTGCTTCGTGATTGAGTGACTGATAGTTTCTCGTCAGCTCTTTTCTCCACTGCAGCGTATTTTTAAATTTTTCTGCATCCTCTGGTCCTACAACTTTTTCCTGGGCCAGAATATCAATAACATCCTGATAGTTCCCGGGATCTCTTAATATAAACGCATCGATAATCATATTGCCGACGTCTACTGTCGCTTCAATAAGCATGTGACAGGTTCTTTCAAGAGCGAGATTATTATCAGTATCAATCGTTTCTGCCAGTCCTTCAATGTAGTCGAGACGCTTGTTTAACAGTTTTTTATCAACAAAATACATTTCTACACCTCATCATTATTATTCTCTCTTATCATATCATATGCACACGTACGGATAACAAAAAGAGACCGGTCATTATGACCCGGCCTCTTCCGTAACTGCTTCATCAGACTCTTCAGTCTGCTCTTTTAATTCGTTTTTTGAAACTTTTCTTAAAATAAAGTACGCACATCCAAAGTTGCAGTATTCATTTAAATACTCTTCGATGGCATTGACGCGTTTATCCGGTTCTACTTTACGTTTCCCGTTTCTATAAAAACCGGCAAGTCTCAGTTTTTCGTAACCGACATCACCGACAATGTAGTCGTACTTGTTCAGCAGTTCGCTGTATTTTTCAATAAATATCTCTTCATCAAATGCATCGCGATAATTTTCCACGAGTTCAAAGTTCATATGATCAATCGTAATCATAGACGCACACCCTTTTAATCAAACTGATACATCCATGATAGCATAATCTTTACCATTATGCGTTCTGTTTAGCTACCGGACGGTACATAAATTTCGCGATGATAAATACCAACAGGAGTCCGATAAGTACTCCCAGAAGTCCAAGCATTACGCTCGTTGTCAGACCAAGAATAACGAAGCCGGCAAGTCCTATTAACGCTGAAATTACTGCGTAAGGCAGCTGCGTCATAACGTGTACGATATGATCGCTGCCTGATCCTGTCGATGACAGAATTGTCGAGTCAGAAATCGGTGAACAGTGATCTCCGAAGACCGCTCCTGCAAGTACTGCTGCAACACTTGGCAGTAACAGATCCGTTTCACCAAGTGAGATAATGATTTCACCGGAAACCGGAATCAGAATACCAAATGAACCCCAGCTCGTACCTGTTGCAAGTGCCATAATGCAAGCAACGATAAAGATTACTGCTGGAAGAAGTGCTACCGGAAGACTTGAATTTTCAACCATCGCACCAAGCAGTTCACCTGTACCAAGCTGACTGATTAATCCGCCGATCATCCATGCAAATGTTAATACCATCATAGCCGGGAACATCGCAAGGAATCCTGTTTTAATACCGAGCAAAATATGTCTGCCGCTGAAATCATTATCATTTTTCGTGTGTTTGAAGTAAAAGAATAATGTCAGCACCAGACCGACAATACCTCCGATTAGGAGTGCATGTGTAATCAGCGTGTTTTCCATTACAGTGAAGACACTCCAGTCTCCACCTTCCATTGCACCTGTAATGTACATTGCAACAATAACTGTCAGTGCAAGACCGACAATCGGCACGATTAAAGCACTCGCACTTGATCCTTCATGTACAGGCAGGTCTTCATCCCGCTCTGCAAATTCAGGCACTTTGTCGCGTAAAATCCCTTCGTTAATCGCTAATTCTTCCTGTTTTCTCATCGGACCGATATCAAACTTGAAAACAATAACGATAAACATCATAATAAGTGCAGCTATGACATAGAAGTTCATCGGTACCATGTACATAAAGCTCTGGAACGGTGAAATATGTGTCATACCTGCACCAATCAGGAGCGGCGCCGTCAGACCCATAATTCCTGCTCCCCAGCTTGAAACTGGCGCCATGACCGCAACCGGTGATGCTGTCGTATCTACAATGTATGCGAGTTTCGCTCTTGAAATCTTATACTTATCCGTAATCGGTTTAGCGACCTGACCGACAATCAATGCACTGAAATAATCATCGATAAAGACGATAATTCCGAGAGCGCCTGTCATTAGACCTGCTCCGCGGCGGGATTTAACTTTTGTCAGCGCCCAGTTTGTAAATGCGCGCGCCCCACCCGACATATTCATAAATGCCGTCATAATTCCGAGCAGTGTTAAGAAAATCAGTATGTATGCATTCCACGTATTTATGCCACCGTCTTCAATAAATATTGCCAGAAACGAATCGAGTATCAGTGTGGAAAATTCACCCAGCTGACCGTTTGCAATAACGAATGCCGATGTAATAATCCCCGCACCTAAACTAATTCCGACTTTTCTCGTTACGACAACGAGTAAAAGTGTAAGCAAAGGCGGGATTAACGGCATGTATTCCCAATTTAAAAATGATTCCATCTTTCTTCCTCCTAATTTTTTTAATAAAAAAAACCACAAATACGCTAACAGTGCACGCATTTATGATTTATCTATTAAATGTAGCGCATCATGTACTGACAGTGCCCAGCCTGTTAAACTGAACCCCAGAATAAATACCTGCCGGTACTATCCTTCGGCACTTTCCCCTTTCAAGTATCTTCTAAACGCATGCCTGCTGAAATACTTTACTGTTGAAGAGTGCAACCTCTACTTTTTATTTATTCAATTGTTTTATATTATAGCATATCCCGTTGAGAAAAGACTACATGTACTGAAGATAGTCCTTAATGATATCGCGCAGCAGGTCCGGTACCATATATTCTTTTTTTGAATATCTGAACTGCGGGAAAATTCTACCGAAAGTATACATATCAAGCGTTCCAAGCGTATATTTTTTCTTTTCATCGATGAGTTCATCGCCGATGTAATATTCACGTTCCGACTGGATATAATGAATATTATCAGTGACGAAACAGCCGAAAATATCTCCTCTGAAACCGAGTCCGCGCACGATTTCGTCTTTATACTCATGACGGTTTGCCTGGGTAAATATTTCTTTCATCTCGCGTCCCGTGAGTTCTATCTGCACAGCATTGATTGCGTGCGGCAGCACTTTATGGAGCGAATACTCCGTCAGCTCGCCCCCGTCAAACGGACTTGCAATAAGCCCTGTATGAATCAGTCCTGCATCGCTTTTAGTAAAATCCTTAAGAATATATGCGAGCAGCGTACTGAACCGCCCGGCTGAATACAATCTCCGATCTATTGGTAAAGCATCTTTTTTTATAACTGTATTTTTTAATATCGCTTTGCCTTTATTATAATAATCATTTTCAACCTGGGATAATATATCCGCTTCAATCAGCGCTGCTTTCTTACCGGTGAGTTTCCCATCTTCAAATTTCAGCGTGACTTCACCAATGTATTCTCCGTACCTGCCGGCGGCTGCCAGCAGTACACCATTGACACGTTCTCCTTTATCAAAATGATGATGTGTATGGGATGATAAAATCAAATCGATTTCAGGAAATTTATTCGCAAGCGTCTCATCATCGTACATACCTAAATGACTCATCATTACGATGACATCCACCTGAGGTTCCAGTTCTCTTAAATATTTTTCTATCCATTCAAAAGCATCTGCCACTTCCCAGTCCAATGCAAGATAAAATGGTGTGAACTCAACGGTTGCCGCAATAAAACCTATTGTTATATCGCCGACTTTTTTAATTGTGTAAGGTTTAAAATAAGGCTCTTTACTGCCGACTTCACGCAGATTCGCACAGATTACATCAAAGTCTGCATCATCGTACAAATGCTTAAGCTGATCTTTCGTCAGCGTGATTCCTTCGTTATTTCCGAGAGTTGCCACATCGCATGTCGCTTTATTCAACAATTCAATATTGCCTTTTCCGAGTGTCGCCTCTGTGTATGGATGCGAACGGTCGACATGGTCGCCGATATCTACATAAAATAAATTATCTCTGTACTGACGTCTTTTATTGTTTATGAAGCTCGTAAACTTCATGTAATTATGTAATGCACTGTGTATATCATTAGTGTGATAAATCTTCACTTCCATGCGAGCACTCCTTAAAGAATTGTTTGTAAGATCAAGTAAGCTCCAAGAATAAACAAGACGGTACGGAGCAGTACAACTAATCCGTCTGAACTAAATCGCTGATTAATTTTCACACCGATAGTCGCTCCGATTACAGCTGCCGGCACGAGCATCAGTATATACATATAAACGACGTTATTCTGAAGTACATGACCGAATGCCGACGATACTCCGGAGAAGAAAACCATCATCATACTTGTACCGATGGCGATTGTCGGAGGCATACGGAATACCATCAGCATTAACGGCGTCATAAGCACACCTCCGCCGATACCGAACAGTCCTGTTATAAAGCCCACTATAAACGTTATCGTAATCGCAAGATACGGTGGAAAGCCGTAATGATAAACATTACCCTGATTATCCCGGTGGGGTTTTAAATATTTAGGATTCTGGAAAATCTTCATCGGCTTAATTTTATTTCTGATTACCAAAAGAATACTAATAAGAATTAAGAATATACCGAAGTATAAGTTAAAACTGTCTGCTGTAAACAAGCTGCTGGCATATGAACCGGCGAATGCTCCAGGCATTAACCCGATTAAAAACAGAATACCATTCTGCTTATCAACCTGCTTGTTCCTCGCATATGAAATCATCGCGCTCATACCTGTAAATATTAAGAGCATACTCGATGTACCTACGGCTGTCTGCGGTGTTATTGCAGGCAGCAGGCCGAGGCTCAGCCCAAAAAACATTAAAGCGGGAACGACAATGACACCCCCGCCTATACCGACGAGCGAGCCCAGTATAGAAGATAGTAAACCAATCAGTATAAGCACGATAAATTCCATGACCCCAGCCCCTTAGAATAGTTTCAGCTGCTTCGGCGCGAGTCCGCTGTATTCTATGTTCAGCATGCTGATTAACTGTTTTGCATTGCCAGCTGCGTGACCCCCTGAGTTATTGTTAAAAACGATATAAATATCTTTCGTTTTATGCTGCAGTATATTGATTTGTTTTTGTAACCACTCGAGTTCCTGTCTGTTATAATCATATAAATAACGGACGTCCCGCCACTCTTCGGATGTGCGGTTCTGCTGTGTCCAGCCGTGGACGTTACGGCCGTGCAGGCGTATAAATGCTGTATCATCCGTAACGCGGTTAACAAAAGGAATCGAGCCGAGTCCAGCTTGCGGTTCATCACAAATACTGTGAATGACCTGGCTTTCATGCAGAAACTCCAGTGTATGTTCTTTAAAATCATCACGGAACCATGTCTGATTACGGAATTCCACTGCGACTTTAAAAGGTTTCAGCAGTTCTATGGCAAATTTTACATAGCGTATATTTTTGCTGTTGCAGTCAAACCACGGTGGAAACTGCAGTAGTACAAATGCAAGTTTATTTCTATGATACATAGGCATCAGCATTTCTTTATAAGCGGAAAAGACATCCTTGATAGAGTCGTAATGTTCTCTGTAATCGCTGTGTCCCGTCATAAACTGATGAGCTTTCACTGCGAATTTAAACGTATCAGGAGTCTGATCACACCACTTTTCCACCGTTGACTGACGCTGCACCGCATAGTATGTTGAATCGAGTTCAACGATTGGAAAATGTGAAGCATATGTAATTAATTTATCTTTTTTATTTGAGAGTTCGGTGTACAGCGAATCGTGGTCGCCCCATCCTGTCAATCCTATATAAATCATTAAATCACCTTACTTCATTTTAGCACATTTACATTGGAGGATTTGAATCATGGAGATTATTAACTTTCAAAATATCAGTTATCAATCGATATTACACAATATAACAGGGTCTTTCAGAGAAAATAAAATCACGACTTTTATCGGACCGAGCGGTGCTGGTAAAACAACATGTCTGAAACATATAAACGGGCTGATATCCCCGGATTCCGGCAATGTTTTTTACCGCGGTGAAGATATCTCGTCAATCGATATTATCGCTCTCAGAAAAAAAGTCGGCATGGCATTTCAAAGTGCACCGATGCTAAATGGCACCGTGTATGATAATTTAAATCTGCCGTTGCAAATATTTAATGAAAAACTGAGTCATGAACGTGCGGTCAGTCTGCTCGACATGGTCGAACTGGATGAAAAATTTTTATCCCGTAAAATAAAAACACTGTCCGGCGGTGAAAAGAGCCGTATTTCGATAGCCCGCACATTCGTCTCAAAACCTGAAGTACTGCTCCTAGATGAAATTACATCGAGTCTTGATTACACACTGGTCAGAGAAATCGAACGTCTTGTAATGAAGCTGCAGCGGGAACATCAGCTGACAGTGATTTGGATTACACACGACCTCGCCCAGGCTGAGCGCGTCAGCGATGATATTTGGTTTTTAAATCAGGGTGAGCTGCTGCTTCACGGTGAAATTGATACATTGTACAGTTCAGAGAATACTATCATCCAACAATTCTTAAGAGGTGAACGATAATGGGTTTCCAGGAACTCCTGCTCTCAGGTGTCTTTATTATTATTCCCCTCGTTATTGCTGTTGTATTGAAAATCGGTTTAACGAAGGATATCGTTATCGCGTCAATACGTTCCATTGTTCAGCTGCTTATTGTCGGCATGATATTGACTTTTGTTTTCGACAGTGACAGCAGCATATACATGATTTTAATGATAATAATAATGATCGGTGCTGCCAGTCAGAATGTTATTAAAAAAGGTACGCGTATTCCGGGTATCAAATGGATAATCATCTTAACCCTGACAGCAGTTGAAGTTGTTTCAATGACAATTATGCTCGGTTTTGGCATTCTCGATTTTGAACCCGAACAGATTATTCCAATCAGCGGGATGATTATTGGAAACTGTATGGTCCTGTCACTCTTGTTCGTCAGTAAATTTACCGATGAACTGGAAAACAGTGAAGAAATGATAGAGCTGATTTTATCATTCGACGGACAGCCGAAAGACGCGGTCTCCCGAAGTTTAAAATCAGCAATTCAAACGAGTATGATACCGACGATAGAATCACAAAAAACTATCGGACTGGTCCAGCTGCCCGGCATGATGAGCGGGTTAATTATCGGCGGCGCCCCGCCGATGGAAGCTGTTATGTATCAGCTGCTCATTTTATTTTTAATACTGACTAACGCAACTGCCGCTTCTGTCATGGTTGGATATTTATCATATCCGAAACTGTTTAACAGCCGCATGCAGTATACTGGTTTGAAAAATGAATAAAAGGCGGGATTGCTATAAAAAATTCACTGCATACTAAAGGATTAATTTTTGTCATTATCGGAGCCGTACTTTGGGGTGTCGGCGGGACTGCATCCGATTATATATTTACCGAAACACCCGTCGATGTTAACTGGTATGTTACAGCCAGGCTGACAATCAGCGGTATTATCCTATTATCTATATACACTTTATGTTTCAGAAAGAAACATCGCACTGTGTGGAATAAACATACGATACTTATGTTCTCGATATATTCCATCTTCGGCATGACCATGGTGCAGTATACATTTATGGCAGCCATCGGCTACGGCAACGCCGCAATAGCAACTGTACTGCAGTGTACCGGACCGATTTATATTATTCTGTATGCTGTGCTGAAAAAGTACAGACCTTGGACAAAAGCTGAAGCCTTTATAATCGTTGCGATGATTATCGGGGTTATTTTAATTGCGACAAACGGCAATCTGACGAGCCTCGCAGTATCACCCGTTGCATTGATGTTCGGACTCGCATCCGGTGTTGCACTCGCCTACTACACGCTGCATGCACCGATGCTTCTTCAGGTCATTCACCCGCTTCAGCTCGTCGGAGGATCGATGCTGACAGGCGGTATTATTATGAACTTCGTTCATCCGATATGGGTGTTTGATTTCTCATTTGACTGGACGGCAATACAGATTCTTATACTGGTACTCTCGATACTGCTCGGAACAACACTTGCATTCTACCTCTACATTACGAGCATGAAATATATCAGTTCAACAGAAGCAGGCATTCTCGGTCTTCTGGAACCCGTATCCGCAGTACTGACATCTGTCATACTTTTAAATGTCGGACTCGGTATGTATCAGGTAGCAGGTATTATTTTAATACTTGCCATTGGAATATTTATCAGTACAAGAAAAGCTGATGCTGCGTAAAAGTATATGTATTAAAAAAAGCCGCTCCCATAACGGGAACAGCTTTTTTAATTTTATTATTTTGTTTCAAGTGCAGTTTCGTTAGAAAGCACTTCTGCAGTATCTTCTTTTTTCTTCCAAAGCTTTTCAAGCTCTTCAAGAGTTTTACCTTTAGTTTCCGGCAGGAACTTCCAGACGAACAGCCCTGACAGTACACACATCAGACCGTAGAAGCCGTATGTCATTGCACCGCTGACTTCCATCATGTACGGATAGAATGCAGTAATAGTAAAGTTTGCAAGCCATTGTACTGCAACTGCGATTGCCATAGCAGCGCCTCTGATTCTGTTAGGGAATATTTCTGATAACACAACCCAGACAATTGGTCCCCAGCTCATCATAAACGATGCTGTGAATATTACGATGAATATAAGTGTTGATATACCGATTACGTTAAATGCTGACAGCATGCTCACACCACCCATACCGATTGCCATCCCGATAGAACCGACAATCAGAAGTGGTTTTCTTCCAATTTTATCTACATATTTAATAGCAACAAGTGTAAATACTACGTTAACAAGACCCATTACTACTGTCTGTACCATTGATGCATCTGCACCTGCTCCAAGATCTTCAAAAATTCTCGGCGCGTAGTAAAGTGCAACGTTAATACCGATAAATTGCTGGAAGAATGACACCATAATACCAACGATAATCACTGTTTTACCAAATGTAAACAGCGGTGTTTTCTTTTTCGTTACTTCAAGATCACGAGTTGACACGATATCTGCCAGTACTTTTCTCGAGTGATCTACAGAATGATAAATTCTGTTCAGAACAGCCATTGCTTTATCATCCTGTTTGTTAAGCGCAAGATATCTCGGTGTTTCCGGTACTGCGAACAGCAGAACGAAGAACAGAAGTGCAGGTACTGCCTCTGTTAAGAACATGTATCTCCAACCAATAGTTTCCATCCATGTTACACTTTCTCCAAAAGCAATACCGTAGTTAACGAAGTAAACTACGAGCATACCAAAGATAATTGCAAACTGGTTCCATGAAACAAGTCTTCCTCTAACTCCTGACGGCGCCATTTCTCCGATGAACATCGGCGTAACAGCTGATGCCAGTCCAACGCCTATACCGCCGATAATACGATAAATGTTAAACATGATAAGAAGACCGAGACTCGCTTCTCCTACTTCAAAGAACAGCAGTTCAGGATATGCTGAAAGCAGTGCTGAAGCAGCAAGCAGAACAGCAGCGAGCTGCAGTGATCTTTTTCTTCCGATTCTCTCTGCAATTTTACCAGAAAGAAGCCCTCCGATTACACAACCGATTAATGCACTCGATACTGTTACCCCATGTATGAATGAATTATAGTCGGCTGTTATGTACTTTTGAAGGGATTGTTCAGCTCCCGATATAACTGCTGTGTCATACCCGAATAACAATCCTCCCAATGTTGCAATTAACGTCATAGTGATTAAAAACTTCACATTATAATGTGTCCCCATCACATGACACCCCCAAAGTTTTATTTAAATTCTAATAATTTGCCTGTGAGCCCTTGTGTCTTCTCATAAACTTCTTTGTATAATTCAAATAATTTCTTATATTTTTCTTTGTTTTCAGTTACCGGACTGAATGTCTCTTTGTAATCAATCCATTTTTCAGTGATCACTGAAAAGTCTTCAAACCATTCTTCGCCGATTGCTGCGATCATAGCTGCACCGTAAGCAGGTCCCTGTTCTTCAGTACGCGTCATAATTTCAGCATTGAAAATATCAGCTTGCATCTGCAGCCATTGACGGTTTCCTGCACCGCCTCCGATAGATACAATTTTGTTAATTTCCTTGCCGTTTTTACGCATGATTTCAATACTTTCGTTAAGCGAAAATGTGATTCCTTCGATTACTGCTCTCTTCATATCTGCAGTATTCGTATTCGCATCAAGACCGATAAAACTTCCTCGGATTTCAGCGTCGTTGTGAGGTGTTCTTTCCCCGAGAAGGAATGGAGTGTATAACAATCCTTTCGCCCCAAGAGGTGATTCTTCTGCATCTTCCATGAATTCAGCAAAAGACTGATCATCAGCAAGCGTCTTCTTCAGCCATGCAAGGCTGTATCCTGCTGATAATGTCACACCCATTACATAGTTCTGACCACTGACACAGTGGTTAAAGTAATGGACTGATCCGTCATTCATGAAGTCGTCTTGCTCTTCAGAAGACAATACAACACCTGAAGTTCCAATACTCACAAGTTGTCTTGATGAGTCAGTAATCCCTGCACCGAGTGCACCGCAGGCATTGTCTGCTCCGCCCTGGTAAAGTGTAATTTCCTGTTCTAAATCAAATAATTCTTTGTTAAGAACACCCGATTTAGCATGTGAAGGAATAACTTCAGGGCAGATATTTTTATCAATCCCGAGCTGTTCCAGAAGCGTTTTAGACCATTCACCTTTTTTAACATCGAACATTACTGTTCCTGCTGCATCGGAAGGTTCTGCATAAACATTACCTGTCAGACGATAGATGACATAGTCTTTCGGCATCATAAACTTACTAATCTTCGCATAGTTTTCGGGTTCATTCTTTTTAACCCACATCAGTTTAGATAAGGTAAATCCTTCCAGAACTGTGTTCTGAACCTGATCAAGCAGATTATCGAGACCAATATCTTCAATAATTTCCTTACATTCATCCCATGTTCTTGTATCATTCCACAGAATTGCAGGTCTGATTACTTCGCCGTCTTTGTCGACGATAACCAGGCCGTGCATCTGTCCGGAAAAACTGATTCCTGTAACTTTACTGCCGTATTCAGTCTCAAGCAGACGTCTGAGACTCCCAACAGCTGCTTCGTACCAATCCACAGGATTCATTTCACTGTATCCCGTTTTCTCGTGAATGGTATCATATTTTACTTTGTCACTTTTGACGACTTCTCCGTCACTGCCGACTATAATACTTTTCAGTCCGCTTGTGCCGATATCAATGCCAATTACGTATTCCAATGTTAGACACCTCTGTTGATATTAAGAATGTACTGATTGATCTGTGATTTAACAAGTTCAAGGTGATCTGACTTGTTAGTGATCTCGCTGTTATCCAGAGCATAAGCTTCAAGTTCCTCAAAGCTTGTTTCGCCTTCTACAATCTTATGGCCGATGCCTTCAGTGTAAGATTTATATTTTTCGTCAACGATGTTTTCAAAGAAGTTATCTTCAATCATTTTGTGTGCTACGCGCAGTCCAATTGCAAATGCATCCATACCTGCTACGTGAGTGTGAATAAGATCTTCCTGTTCGAATGAAGTACGTCTCGGCTTAGCATCGAAGTTCAGACCGCCTTTTTCAAGTCCGCCGTTTTTAAGAATTTCGTACATTGCCATAGTTGTTTCGTACACATCTGTAGGGAACTCATCTGTATCCCATCCCAGTAACGGATGACCCTGGTTAGCATCTACTGAACCAAGCATGTCGTTGTCTCGTGCATATCTAAGTTCGTGCTGGAACGAGTGCCCTGCAAGTGTTGCATGGTTAGCTTCGATATTGAATTTAAACACATCTTCCAGACCGTGTTTCTGAAGGAATGCATGACCGCTTGCCACATCAAAATCATACTGGTGAGATGTTGGCTCTTTTGGTTTAGGTTCAATCAGGAACTGGCCATCGTAACCAATTTTATCTGCATAAGCTTTAGCAAGTTTGAAGAAACGAGCAAGGTTATCTGTTTCAAGTTTCATATCTGTATTAAGAAGACTTTCGTATCCTTCACGCCCACCCCAGAATACGTAGCTGCTTGCTCCAAGTTCTTTGGCGATATCCAGCTGTTTTTTAACTTTAGCTGCTGCATATGCAAATACATCTGCATTTGAAGATGAAGCGGCACCCAGTACGAAACGTTCGTGCGAGAAATTATTCGCTGTATTCCAAAGAAGTTTTTTGCCAGTTTCAGCCATCTTTTGTTTGATAAACGCAACGATTTCATCAAGGTTTTCGTTTGTTTCTTTAAGGTCTTTTCCTTCAGGTGCAATATCTGCATCGTGGAAACAGAAGTAGTCAACGCTAAGAATTTCAAGAAGTTCGAACATCGCTTCTACTCTTGCTTTAGCTTTATCCATTCCTTCAAGATGATCCCAGTTACGTTTAGCAGTGCCGCCGCCGAATGGGTCAGACAGGTCTTCTGTAAAGGTATGCCAGTAAGCTACACTGAATTTCATGTGCTCAGCCATAGTTTTACCACCGATTACTTCTTCCGGGTTATAATATTTAAAACTTAAAGAATTATTTGAGTACGGACCCTCATAGTTAATTTGTTCGTGATTAAAATAAGTCATTATTGTTCCTCCTGAAAATACTTTGTTTATTGGCTAAACAAAGAATACAGGTATTTGAAATCGCTGTCAAACTAAATTTGAAAATTGTGCTATACTTTGAAGAAATCTCGTACATACAAACATAGGAGAGCACTATGAATCAAAGTATAGTTAACCAGCAATCAATCAAACAATTTAATACGAATAAAATTCTGAAACTGCTCACTTCGACTGAGATGATTTCACGAGCACAGCTAGCCAAAGAGACCGGTCTGAACAAAGCGACAGTATCTAAAATCACTGACGAACTGCTCAATGAAAATCTTATTGTAGATCTCGGGTACGGAATGTCCAGCGGCGGCAGAAAACCAAAGATGCTTAAATTCAATCCTGATGCAAAATATATTACCGGAATAAAAATCGGCGGCGGTGATATTTACTTTACAGTGATGAATTTAATGCTTGAAGATGTGTTTACTCAAAGAATTGAGTTCGATAATAATGACACGGGAGTAATAGCAGAACTGCTTGAGAAATCATTTAATTACGCTCTTCAGAAACTCGAAATCGATACAAGACATATTATCGAGATTGCCATAGCAGTTCCTGCGACTGTAAATATTAAAGGCATGATCATTCACGCCCCTAACATCGGCTGGAAAAATATTGATTTGTCTGAAGAGTTCAAAGATGTCTTTAAAGGCATCCCTATTAACACATTTAACGAAGCGAATGCAGGTGCACTCGGTGCTCTGCATCATGTAGAAAGTCCGGAGAATACAAATCTTGTCTACGTCAGTGCCGGTATCGGTATCGGTACAGGTATTATTATTGCCGGGAATCTCTACAGAGGAAAGATGGGGCTCGCCGGAGAGTTTGGACACAACGTCATTGTAGAAAACGGCAGACAGTGCCACTGCGGAAGAAAAGGATGCTGGGAAACATACGCTTCCGAACAGGCTTTTTACGATTCTCTCGAAAGAAAAGGTCTTAAGATGGAAAAAAGTATAGTCAACGTTCTTAAAGAACTGGAGAATAACAACTCTGTAGCACTTGAAGCGATGAAGGAGCTATCGACACATATGAATACCGGGCTGGAAAACGTTGCACGTGCGATGAGTCCGGATTACATAATCATCGGTAACAAGTTGAGACATTTTAAAGACTATCTGGATATTCACGATGAAATTCAGGGCTCCAAAGTTTTATTCGTGGATAAGGAAAGCCATACTACTATCGAAGGTATGGGCTTTGTTATCGCGAGAAAATACCTTTACCGCGATCGTTACGAAGTTAATATTTAACTAAAAAAAGCGTCTGCTCAAATTAGAGCAGACGCTTTTTTTAATTTTATGCTTCAGTACTGAAACTGAATACTGTTTCTTTCTTATAAGGTACTCCTGCTTTAATTCTGACTTGCTGGTTTAAAGGAAACTTTAATGCTGCAGGCGTGCATTGTGTTTCAACGCAGAATCCCGCATATTTCTGTGCCTTTCTATTCTGCAGTCTGATTGTGTCATCCATGTTGTTTCCTGTATAAAGAATCATTCCGGGAAAAGTCGTCGATACTTTCATTGTGCGGCCGCTCTTGCCATCAGTAATTACAGCTGATTTATCATACTCATCAAAAATGAAGTAATGATCGAAGCCCCCATTGGCGATTTCAATTTGCTCATTATCACTCGAAAAAACATCGCTGAACACGCGTCCCTTTTTCAAATCAAACAGCCCTTCAGAATGCTCAATGCCTGACGGAATCAATTTTTCATTCATTTTCAGCCAGCTTTCAGTATTGCTTTTAATCACATGGTTTTCTGTATTCCCATCCGCTTCACTGCCGAGGTTAAAGTATGTATGATTCGTCGGTATTGCGACGCTTTCCGACTCAGCTGTCACTTCATATTCAAGTTTCAGTTCATTTGCCTCAGTCAAACTGTAAACCACTTTGAATAACGGGCTTCCGGGGAATTCATTTCCCATCTGAAACTTGAAAGTAATTTTATTATCTTCTGCAGAACTGTCCCAGATTTTTCTGTACGGATTTAATCCTCCGCTGTGAAGCAGATTTCCCCCTTCATTGGCTGTAAACGAATATGCTTCATCATTAATTGTAAATGATGCATTCTCCACTCTTCCGGCAACCGGTGCAATAACAGCCCCGAGGAAATGATCATTACTGAAATACTCTTCAAGCGAGTCATATCTCAGGATGACATTGCTGTATTCACCTTTTTTATCCGGTACAAGTATTTCAGTAATACTGCAACCGATATTTATGACTTTCACAGTCATACCGTTATTATTCGTCAGAATATATTCTATAATTCCTTTATCATGCTCTTTATATGTCACACTCAAAAAAAACATCCCCTGTCTTAAATCTATTCATAATGATTTACAGTTTATCATAGAATTTTTTGAACGGAGAAATGCTTTTCACAGATCAAAATAAAATCTCCTCCAGAGCCTGCGGCTTCGGAGGAGATTCTTTATATTATTTTACTGATAAAGTTTGTTTTAAATCTGTCTCAACTGCATCCCAAAGTTCAGGTGAAGTCATGAACTTTTCTTTCATTTCTTTCTTAACTGCTGTAAATGCCGCGTCATATTCTTCAGTACCTTTTTCCGGCATATCTTTCATAATATCTTTTTGAATAACTGCTGTCATCGGTGCACGGGGACCCCAGACAGCTGCTTCTTTTCCTTCGTTATCGATTGCGATAACTTTTGGAATTACTTTATTACCGTTTGTTAGATAAGCGTTCATTAACTCTTCGTTATTATCTCTCAGTGAAACTTTAACGCTGATGTCTGCTTCTTCAGCAAGTTTGAAAAGAATTGCCAGGTTCAGCATACAATGTGAACACCATGGCTCTGCGATTACGAGCAGATTCATGTTACTGTTCTTAAAGTCCTCAAAATCACTGTCTTTCGTAATTGTATGTTCGTTATAAATTTTATCGAATCCGTCTTTTAATTCTGTAAGTTTTTCACGATACTCATCCGGCGTTAAAGCGATGTCATAAAATACCTGTATGTTATCCATTTATCTCCCTGCCTTTTTAAGTTATTACCCTTATTATAAGTCCTAGGGGTTAAATGATACAAATATTACATACTGCGCTTATATTTCGCAACATCGTCATCTTTTAAATTCATGAACAGATTCACCCCGAAAAGAATAATAGCAAGAAGGAACATCGGACCGCCGATAAATGTGAAGATATGTGCAACACCCGGATTAACCTGAACGAAGAATGTACTGAATAGGAATAAAGGAACACCGATATGATACAGCCAGAACGTTGCTGTACCAAGTGCATTTACAGCTAGATGAGGGTAAATTGATAAAACTGTGCCAATACCTAACGTTGAAAGCCAGCCTACAACGTTAACGTGAGCATGTCCGGCAGCCCAGTTAAGCTGTAGCGTTATTGACATAAACAACCCGACTGAAATACCGATCACGAGATAGAGCACCGACAATTTTAACCATGTTTGACCCATTTAATACGCCTCCATTTTCTGTATATACTTACATATTATCATCAAATAACTTTTAGTCAATTTAATATCTGAATAATCAGTCATTATTTGCATTAAAAAATGAGCAGCAAGAGCTGCCCATTAAAATTGTTTACTGTAAGTTAATTAATGTTGCAACAACTAAAGCAATTGCCGCGATAAGTAGCCAAATTAATACCAGTTTCCAAACAAATTTCACCCATTTAATATAAGGAATACCTGCTATAGCAAGTACACCCATTAATGACGCAGATGTCGGAATAATACTATTTGTAATTGCATCTCCATACTGGTAAGCCAGGACTGCAACCTGACGCGGTATTCCCTGTAGGTCGGAGAGCGGTATCATAATCGGCATCGTTGTCATTGCCTGTCCTGATCCCGAAGGAATAAAGAAGTTAATGATAACTTGCACTCCCAACATACCGACAGCTGTCAGCGCTGTTGGAACGTTATCCAGCACAGCACTCATACTGTAAATAATAGTATCTATAATCAAACCTGATTCGAGCACAACTAAAATTGCTCTCGCAAACCCAACAATAATAGCACCGTAAACAACGATTTTCATGCCGTCGATAAATGCATCGAATACAACATTCAATTTCAAGCCGCCTACGAAACCAATAATTATACCAACGATAAAGAAGTTAGCCGCCAGTTCCGTTAAGAACCATCCATGGACAAATATACCATAGACGTTAATTGCAATAGTCAGTACGAATAAAAGAACAATTACTATATGACGTTTTCTCAACTCTGTCAGTTCCAGTGCATCATCTGTAAAGTTCAGCTGTCCAGCCTGACTTTCCTCGTAAACAATACTGCGTTTCGGATCTTTTTTAACTTTTTTAGCATAAGACATTACAAATAATATTCCTGCTAATAATACAAATACATACACAATCAGACGGAAGCCCCATCCTGAAAATATTGGCAGTTCAGCTATGCCGTGTGCTATACCGACTGTAAACGGATTAAACATCCCGCCGATAAAGCCGGCAGCAGCACCTAGCGTTACCATTGCTGTTCCAACCATTGCATCATACCCTAATGCAACCGCCAGCATAATACCGATTGGCACGAAGATAATAGTCTCTTCAGCCATACCTGTTGTAAAACCAAGGACAGAAAATACTGTCATAATAACCGGTATCAGCATGAATTCATTTTTTTGAACATTCTTCATTACTTTTTGAATAATTGCTTCCAGTGCACCTGTTGCACGAATAACACCAAAAGCACCGCCAATTAGAAATATATAGAAAATGATATTGGCTGCTTCGTTTAATCCCGTAGGAATTGCCATGAATAAATCCATAATAGAAACAGGATTCTGTTCAACACTGTGGTAACTTCCACCAACAACTTCCACTCTGTCATCCACTTCTACCCGCTCATACTCACCTGCAGGAATTATGTAGCTTAATGCTGCTCCTAAAATAACGATGAACAGTAGTATCGCATATGTATGCGGGAACTTCTGACTGATATCCTTCGAACTTTTACCTTTTACCTTTGTACTTTCTCCCAATATAATCACCCCTGAAATTATACTAATTCAAATACCCTATAAAAAATTATATACACCTTTTATTTGAATATTTTCAATAATACATCAGAAAGAAACATCAGAAA
>JBQDHL010000004.1:0-42158 GCA_052093725.1 Jeotgalicoccus sp.
TTCTTTGTGAAGCCCGCTTGCTGGAATGTAGCCCTCTTCGTTCTTCTCTTCTGTTTGTAAGATGCTTCCGCATCCGACACATTTTATTTCAGTCACATTATTCCTCCCATGAAATCATGTTTTTTCTTTTAAAGTACTTCATTATAACACGTTCTATTCTGCGATTTAAGTACGTCGCCCAGCCATCTCTTTCTTTTACGGGCACGACAAGAATACTGTTTATATTCACTCGGTTCGCTCCGAGAATATCAGTCATCAGCTGATCGCCTACCATTACGGTATTCGCTTTTTTCGTACCGAGTATTTTTAAACCCCGGTGAAAATTACCGAGCATCGGTTTTTTTGCAGCAGAGATATATTTAATACCGTGCGGTTCTGCAAAACCCGCAACTCTTTTATCATTACCATTCGACAGAATAAGCAGTTTTATATTAGAGTCTTCAAGTGTTTTAATCCATTTTAAAACATTGTCATCGGCATCAGCCTCATCAAATGCAACCAGTGTATTATCAAGATCTGTCATAACAGCTTTAATGTTATGCGCTTTTAAAAATTCAGGCGTAATATCTTCATAGCGATTCACAAAGTGGCTTGGCAGAAATTTATCTTCTATAATTTTCATAAAATCTCCTCGGAAATTAAATTCATATTAACACAAAAAAAGCACCTTAAAAGTAAGGTGCGATTTCTTTACTCGATTATCTCAGGATCTTCTGTGTCAGTTTCAGTAAATACAACGAAACCGATAATAACCGTTATTACAATTGAAAGGATCATTAAAAATAACATAGTAACCTCCACATCACAGTTCTCTTAATACTGATTTTACAACTTCAGACGAATGTACGCAAGCTTTCGCTAGAAATTCTTCATAATTCATGTCTGCTGCATCATTTGCCGAATCGCTCATCGAGCGTATAATGACAAAAGGCGTCTTAAACTGCCAGCATGTCTGCGCAATACTAGATGATTCCATATCGACACACATTGCATTCGGGAAGTTGCCGTATATATGTTTTTTTTCAGCGTCGCTGTCGATAAATGAATCACCGCTCACAACGAGACCGCTGCTGCCGTTAATTTCATCATTTAAAGAAAGTGCAGCAAGTGTCTGTCTGACAAGCATGTCATCACTCGTATAAACTGCAGGCATGCCAGGGACCTGACCGTAGCTGTAGCCAAAGTTCGTCGCATCCACGTCGTGGTGTGCGACCTCAGTTGATACAACCATATCAGTGACTTTAAGGTTTTCATCCATCGACCCTGCTACGCCGGTATTAATAATGTAATCAATATCATAGCGTTCAAGAATGAGCGCTGTGATAATACTTGCATTAACTTTACCGATTCCGGACTGTACCAGCACGATGTTCTGGCCGTTTAAAGTACCGATATATGCTGTTGTATGTGCAACTGTTTCTTCTTTTTCAATAAGCATTGAATCTTTTAAAATTTCAACTTCGGGCTCCATGGCACCGATGATGCCAACTGTATAATTAGTCAATTTTAATAATCTTAACTTTCATATCATTGCCGTTTGGCAATGCAACTTTAACTTCGTCTTTAAGTTTTGAGCCAAGCAGTGACTGCGCCATCGGAGATTCGTTTGAAATTTTACCTTCAAATGGATCTGCTTCTGCACTTCCGACAATCTGGTAAGATTCTTCGTCGCCGTCTGGAATTTCTTTGAAAGTTACTGTTTTACCAAGTGCCACAGTTTTGTTGTCACCTGTGTCTTCGATAATTACAGCATGTCTGATCATTTCTTCTATTTTCGTAATTTCTTTCTCAACGAACCCTTGCTCGTCTTTTGCTGCATCGTACTCAGAGTTCTCAGAAAGGTCTCCGAAACTGCGTGCAACTTTAATCTTTTCTACAACATCAGGTCTTCTAACCGTTTTGTATTCTTCTAAATCTACATGCAGCTGGTCATAACCAGCTTGTGTCATTGGGTATTCTTTATTTTCCATCGTAAATCCTCCGTTATTTAAATTACTTCTTAATATTTTATTCGTTTACCAGCGTGCGTATCTTAGTTGTAATAATATCTATCGCAACCATATTTTCGCCGCCTTCCGGAATGATTATATCACTGAAGCGCTTTGTCGGTTCGATAAACTGCAGATGCATCGGGCGTACTACTGACAAATACTGTTCAATAACTGAATCCATCGAACGTCCGCGTTCTTTAATATCTCTGCTCAAGCGGCGTAAAATACGAATATCAGAATCTGTATCGACATATAATTTTACGTCCATAAGATTTCTCAGTTCGTCATTTTCAAGGGCGAAAATACCTTCGATAATAATAACTTCTTTCGGCTCCACAGTAATTGTTTTACTGCTTCTCGTATGATTCTCATAATCGTACGTGGGAATATCAATCGTTTCACGATTTATTAACTGCTGAAGATGTTCAATCAGCAAATCGTTATCAAAAGCGAATGGATGGTCGTAGTTCGTCTGGAGACGCTCTTCCATCGTCTTATCACTCTGATCCTTATAATAATAATCCTGTTCGAGCAAGATGATGCTGTGCCCTTTCAATGATTCCATAATCTTTCTTGTTACTGATGTCTTCCCTGAACCGGAACCTCCGGCTATACCGATAATTGTCGGTTTATCCATTCTGTTACACACCCTTAGTAAATTACGAGCAAGCCGTCGCCGACATTTAAAAATGAAGTCGAATACTCACTGTCTTTCATTGACTGATTAAACGCTCTGACTTTGTCGCGCAGTTTACGCTTATTTTTGTTTTCAACATTGTCATTCGCAATAAGTCCGCGGACAAATATATTATCGACGATAATTAAAGCATCATCAGTTAAATACTCTTTATATTTATCAAAGAATAACTGATTGTTACCTTTAGATGCATCGATAAAAAGAAAATCAAACTGCACACTTCCGAGCTCAGCTTCTTTAGCATCTGCTAAAATCGTTTTAATATTATTTTTGTACTCGCTCACCTCGATATTCTGATTAGCAATATCATGGCTGGCTTCATCCTTTTCAATCGTCGTAACATGAACGCCTTCAGCCGCACTTGCAAAATGCAGAGCGCTGTAGCCTATTGCGGTACCGATTTCAAGAATATTTTTGACACCTTTAATTGCGATGTACTGTTTTACAACATTCAGTGCATCGCTGTCTATTATCGGTACGCGGTTATCTACAGCGTACCTGTGAATAGCAGGGAACAGTTCTTCATTCGTATTCAAATCTCTTACATAATTTATAAGTTCCATCTAATCACCATATACAAAAAATACAACTGATAACGAATGTCATCAGTTGTTAGTCCATTACAAAAGATAGTACCATAAATAGCGCTTTTTGAAAAGAGCTGATTACTGGTTATCTATATATTTCTCTCTGTTTACGAGGTGTTCATCGTACGTTTCTGCAAAATGATTCGTGCCTTCACTGTCAGCAAGGAAGTAGTAATAGTTAGTATCGGAAGGGTTCATCGTACTTTGCAATGATTCCTGTCCCGGTGCTGCAATCGGACCTGGTGTTAATCCTGTATTTAAGTAAGTGTTATAAGGATCATCGACTTCAAGATCTTCGTACAGGACAACTTCCTGATGCTCACCGAGTGCATAAAGCACTGTCGGGTCAGTCTGCAGGGGCATTGCCGGGTCCACAGACATACGGTTTAAGAATACACTCGCAATACGTGAACGGTCAGCAAGTGACGTTGCTTCTTCTTCAATAAGAGAAGAAAATGTCAGGAACTGGTGGAACGTCAGGTCTACCGGCTCGCCTTCGTAATCTATAGTGTATTTTGGAATTGATGTGTACAGGCTGTAGCTGTTCTGCTCTGTTGCATCAAGCATATTTCTTACCAGCTGTTTTAAATCAGGCTCTTCAGTCGTAATATCATACGTTGCAGGATACAAATAACCTTCAAGCGGATATTTAACATCCTCAGCTAAAATTTCATCCGTCAGCATATCAGGATATTCTCCGATCAGCTCTTTAATAAATTCTTCGTCCTCCATCAGCGTCATAAAATCATCCGCCGAAACAGGTATATTATTTTCAAGCTGAACACTGATTTCTTGTAATGTGTAGCCTTCCGGAACTGTTACACGGTGCAGCACTTCTTGATAGATCGTGCCGGACTCAAGTGTTCTCGCAATTTGTTCGAAGTCCATTGCCGGTGACATTTGATATGTCCCTGCCTGATAACTCGAAATACTGTTTAAACGTAAATATAATTCAAACATCGTACCATTTTTAACGATGCCCCGATCTTCAAGAATATCTCCTATATCTCCTGCAGAGTATCCCTCATCGATTGAGAGCTCGATTGTTTCTGTCGAATCTTCATCAACTGGCTGCAATCCGCCGCGTATGTATAAAAAGGCAGATATAATACCGATAATAATAACAATAAGCAGTGCCAGGACAATGAACAGAGTCAGGTACGATGAAACATTTTTAGAAAATTTAACATCGTCGTATTTGCTCATATTGTTCTCCTATCTGAAAAAATAGCTTCCAATAAGTTATTGGAAGCTTAAATAATTTTACTCGTCATAGTCGTCCATCTGTGTGTTGACTACTTCTTCAATCATATCCCACTCGTCGTCAGTTTCAACCGGCAGGAATTTACCGCCGTCGCCGTCTTCATCTGGCACATTGATCATCGGAATAAGTTCTATGTCTTCTTCGTCATCGCTGAAATTACCTTCTTCAGCTAAGATAACGTAGTTTTTATCAAAATCCGGGTGGTAAAATTCTAACATTTTACGGTAAAGTACTTCCGAACCATCCTCATCATAAAGTGTAAGCAGTTCTTCTTCTTTGTTAAATTCAGTGTTTTCTTCGCTCATAATTATGCTCCTTTGTGCGGGTTATCTAAGTACCCTTGTAATATAAATACTGCCGCCATCTTGTCGATAACTGCTTTTCTTTTCTTGCGTGATAAATCTGCTTCTATCAGGGATCTTTCGGCCGCAACTGTACTCAGCCGCTCATCCCACAGAGTAATTTTAACATCTGTGAGTTCAAGCGCAAGTAATTCGACGAAATACTGGGATCTTTCTCCACTCTCGCCTATTGAGTTGTTCATATTCTTTGGCAGTCCAACTACGATTGTATCGACGTCGTTAGTTTTTGCAATCTCGACCACCTGGTCTATACCGTAGTCCCCGGCAGGCGTATTGATTTTAAGCGTTGTAAGTCCTTGAGCTGTCCAACCCAGTGCATCGCTTAACGCTACACCGATTGTTTTTGTACCTAAATCAAGCCCAAGAATTCTAACCATTTATCTCTTTGGAAACATAGTTCTTAACTAATACTTCCATTATCTCATCTCGTTCAACGTGGCGAATCTGATTACGGGCTTCATTATGGCGCGGAATATAAGCTGGGTCTCCGCTTTGAAGGTAGCCGACGATTTGATTAATAGGATTATAGCCGCGTTCTTCCAATGTGTTGTAAACGTTAGTAAGTACTGCTTTTACGTTTTCTTCCTTACGTTCATCAACACTGAACTTCATTGTTTTATCGAACTGGTCCACAAAAAGCACCCCTATTCCTACTTCTTTATTTATTATTAATTATATCATCTTATGAGTGCTAAAGAAAATCTTTAATATACTCGTCAACAAACTGTAATGCTGCTGTTATACTCTCTATATTTGTTCCGCCGCCCTGAGCCATATCCGGTCTGCCGCCACCTTTACCGTCAACGATATTGGCCATGCCTTTCATAATGTCACCTGCACGGACTTTAGCAGTTAATTCTTTTGGCACAGTCACAACAAGCGATACTTTGTCGCCTGTTACTGCAGCGAGTGCCACAATAGCATCCTGATTCTGCGATTTAATTAAGTCCATCTGGTCGCGGAGTTCTTTAGCATCTGCTGCTTCTACTTCTTTTCTGATTACAGAAACACCATTTACTTCAGCAGTTGCATCGCTTAAGTCATTCAGTTTTGACTGCTGGAGTTCTGCTTTCAATTTATCATAAGCATCCTGCAGTTCTTTTTTCTCAACCAGAAGCTGTTCAATCTTATGTTCAACATTGCTGACTTTCGATTTAACAGTACCGGCAATATTTTCAACAGTTGTTTCATGCTCTTTGTAAAGTTCAATTGCATGTTTGCTCGTTACCGCTTCGATACGTCTGATACCTGCACCAATTCCGCTTTCAGAAACGATTTTAAAAACTCCGATATCAGCAGTGTTCCGAACGTGAATACCGCCGCAGAGCTCCACTGAGTACTGGTCGATATCAACGACGCGTACAACGTCACCGTATTTCTCACCGAACAACGCCATAGCACCTTTTTCTTTCGCCTGTGCGATTGGCATTTCTTCAATTGAAACATTTAGACTTGCATATATTTTTTTATTAACAATATTTTCAATTTCAATAAGCTGTTCTTTGTTTAACGACTCGAGGTGTGAGAAGTCAAAACGAAGACGTTCTGCCTGCACGAGTGAACCTGCCTGATTCGCATGTTCGCCGATGACATCTTTTAATGCCTGGTGCATTAAGTGAGTTGCCGTATGATTTTTCATGACGAAATTGCGTTTCTCTCTGTTTACTTCAAGTTTATATGTTTCTTCAGCCGTTAACGTGCCTTCAACGACACGGATTACGTGAACGTTCTGGCCGTTAGGTGCTTTATAAACGTACTCAACTTCAGCTTTCGAGTGTGCGTTTGAAATCGTTCCTGTATCTGCAATCTGACCGCCGCTTTCGGCGTAGAACGGTGTTTCAGTGAAAATTACTTCAACTGTTTCATCACCCGCATACTCGGTGACGATTTTGTCCTCAGAGACTATATATTTCAGAACACTTTCTTGTAATAAAGAATCGTAACCTGTAAATACGCTTGGTTCTGTAATACCGTGGAATGTCTCCGACTGAATCTGCATTGAATCTCCCGCTTTACGTGCTTGTCTTGCACGCTGTTTCTGTGCTGTCATTTCTTCGGTAAATGCCGCTTCATCAACAGTTAATCCGTCGAGTGCTGCGTATTCAACTGTCAGTTCAAACGGGAAACCGTATGTGTCATAGAGTTTGAATGCATCTTTACCGGCAATCACTTTATCGCCTGCATGTGCACGGTCGCGAAGACTCTGGTAGATTTTAATCCCGTCATCCAGTGTCGCAAGGAAACGTTCTTCTTCACCTTTAACAACATCTTTAATGAATGAAGCTTTTTCTTTTACGTTCGGATAAAATTCGCCCATAACGTCGCCGACTACATCGACAAGGTTATACATAAATGATCTTTCAATTTTAAGGTCTTTACTGAATCTTACTGCACGGCGGATTAATCTGCGGAGTACATAACCGCGACCTTCGTTTGACGGCAATGCACCGTCAGCAACTGCAAATGTCACCGTTCTAATATGATCGGAAATTACTTTAAACGCAGTATCAAGTTCATCCGACTCTCCGTACTTCTGCCCGCTGATTGTTTCAACTTCTTTAATAATCGGCACGAATAGATCCGTATCAAAGTTTGTTTTCGCATCCTGAATGACACTGACTATACGTTCCAGTCCCATTCCAGTATCGATGTTCTGTTTGGGCAATGGAGTATAGCTGCCGTCTTTATTATGATTGAATTCACTGAATACCAGGTTCCAGATTTCAAGATAACGTTCGTTTTCCCCACCCGGATACATTTCTTCGAGTGGTGTTAGCGTATCGTAGTCTACACCGCGGTCGTAGAAAATTTCACTGTTCGGTCCGCATGGTCCTTCACCAATATCCCAGAAATTTCCTTCGATGCGGATAATACGTGACTCATCTAGTCCGATAACATTTTTCCAAATGTTTAATGCATCTGTATCTTCAGGGTGTACTGTAACGTAAAGCAGGTCTGCATCAAAACCGATCCACTCAGCTGACGTTAAGAATTCCCATGCACGTACGATTGCTTCTTCTTTAAAGTAATCGCCGATAGAAAAGTTTCCGAGCATTTCAAAGAACGTATGGTGGCGTGCTGTGAAACCGACATTTTCAATATCGTTTGTGCGGATTGCTTTTTGCGCATTAACGATACGCGGGTTTTTCGGCACTACACGGCCATCAAAATATTTCTTCAGTGTAGCAACACCCGAGTTTATCCAAAGAAGTGAATCATCATCAATTGGAACGAGCGGTGCACTTGGTTCAACCATGTGGTCGTGTGCTTTAAAATAATCTAAAAACATCTGGCGTACTTCATTGCCTGTTAATTTTTTCAATGTTATCACTCCTGTAATTTTATAAAATAAAAAAACCGCCCCTTAAAATAAAGGGACGATTGTTACCGCGGTACCACCCAAATTATGACTATGTCATCACTTTAGCTTCTTTTAAATCGACTGAAAAATAGCACATATGCGGGTAATCATTGTTTTCACCAGCCACAATGTCTCTAAAAGTAATTGCCGCACATTCAAAATTTCAGCTTTTATTAATTACAATTATAATTTTTAAATCAATTAGTGTCAAACAAATTCATAAGGAGTGACACTTTCCATGCCGATCATCGGATCGACGGTCAGGTTTTCAACCATCTCTTCGGTTAAATACTCTGGCAGTTCTGACGGTTCTTGTTCATATACTTTGCAGTATTTCTGCAGGAACTGCTGCAGCATTGTATTTCTCGGAATACCTTCACGTTTTATTCCACCGTAAAATGCATTGGCATCACCGCACAGTATTAACGATTCCTTGGCACGTGTAATACCCGTATATATAATATTCTTCATCAGCATATGATAATAGCTCGAGACGATTGGCATAATCACAATCGGATACTCGCTGCCCTGCGCTTTATGAATACTCGTACAGTATGCGTGCGACAGTTCGGTTAAATCACTGCGTTCATATGCGATTTTAGTATTGTCATAGTCGACGACAAGCGTATCTTTATCAACGTCATCTTTATCTTTAAAATAAATGCCGTCGATAATCCCTGAGTCCCCGTTAAAAATATTATCTTCTGTCCGGTTTATCAGCTGAATGACCTTGTCACCTGTTCTGTATACTTTATCTCCAAATTCCAGCTCGCTTTTATCTTCAGCTTCAGGATTTAAAATACGCTGCAGCAGCTGATTTAATGTGTTAATTCCTGCCGGTCCTCTGTAAATCGGTGCCAGCACCTGGATGTCGCGCATGTCATAACCTTTTTTAACTGCTTTTGAAACTACCGTATCGACGACCTCTGCAATCTGATTCGTTTCTGCCGGTATAAACAGCCTGTCTTTAAATTTATCGCTGATATTCATCGGCACACCTTTGTCGATATCGTAAGCCAGTTTAACAATTGATGACCCTTCACCTTGACGGTAAACCGTATCGAGAATGGTCGTTTTGATTGTTCCGGAACCAATTAAATCTTTAAACACAGTTCCCGGACCGACTGACGGCAGCTGTGCACTGTCCCCAACAAATACGAGTTTAGTGTGCGGCATAACGTTTTGCATAAACTGATAAAACAACCACGTGTCCACCATAGACATTTCATCGACGATAATCAGTTCCGCTTCTATTTCATTATCTATAATATCGTCGACAGCCGTATCCTGGCCCCAGCCGATTAATCTGTGAATCGTACTCGCTTCAATACCGGAAGTATCCGCCATCCGCTTCGATGCTCTGCCGGTCGGTGCCACAAGTTTAATCGGATAGTTTTTTGGCTCATAGGTTTCGTAGTCTTCGTATTCAAATATTTCCTGATATAAAGTAATAATCCCTTTAACTATCGTCGTCTTCCCTGTTCCCGGACCTCCGGTAATAATCGATACTTTTTCAGTTAAGGCATTTAATATCGCATCGCGCTGATTGTCGTTATAATCAATAGACAGAGTCTTTTCAATACCTTTAACGACGTCTTTGGCATTATCAAGATCAATTTCATCATGGTTATCCCTTAGAGTATGACTCAGTTTCTCGGCTGCTTTATGCTCTGAATAATAAATATTCGGCAAAGTGACCCGGTCTTCTGTAATAATCAGCTTTTTGTTCAGTGCCAGCTGTTCCACAGCGACAGTTACATCCTCACCTCTGAAATACATATCAGCAGTATTCAGCCGTTCAAGTGTTTTTTCCTGCAGCTCATCGTGCATTATATAAGTGTGACCGATGCTCGTGATTTCATCGCCGAGTGTATACATTACACCTGCTACGAGACGTTCCGGATCACTTGGTGCAATACCTGCATTAATCGCAATCTGATCGGCCTTTTTAAATCCGATACCAAAAATATCACTGACAAGCTGATACGGGTGATTCTGCAATACATTTAACGTGTCTTCTTTATATGTATCGATAATTTTCGAGCGTTTTGACGGCTCGATGTTTAGTTTAATCATTATTAAATAAGCTTCATCAGCTACATTTGAGCTGCGGACTGTTTCTGTGATCTGCAGTTTCTTTGTCTTCGTTAATCCTTTGACTTCATTCAATGCGTTGTCGTCTTTTGCAATCTTGCTCAGTGCATCGAGTCCGAGTGATTCGACTATTTTCTCTGCGGTCTTCGTCCCGATACCGGGGAATTTATCGCTTGAGAAATACTGTACCAGTCCATGGTTGGTGTTCGGTATTTCTTTTTTAAATTCAGTCGCACTGAACTGCTCGCCGAAACGTGCATGCTGAGTGACTTTACCTTTGAATTTATAGTTTTCAGTTTCCTCGATATCGTGAAAATGACCAGTAACAATCGCATCATCTGTAAATTGAGTGTTCGTCTTCGACACGTTGACGCGCAGCACGTGAAACCGCGTATCTTCACTCATGAAGATTACACGGTCTACTTCACCGATAATATAAAGTTCATCATATATAGATGTCTGTGCATCCGGTGCCATAGTAATCTACTCCAGCTCTTCAAATTTTTTCAGTGCGTGATGTGCCAGGTGATGGTCGGCCTGAATATCAATTGCACGCTTAAAGTGACTGCGTGCCGCTTCGATGTTTTCATCTTTCATATACGTCGCAAGACCGAGATTATACTCAGCATCTGCATGTGCCGTGTTTTTTGTAACAAAAGTCAACAGTTTCTCTGCTGGTTCATACTGTTCCAGCTGGCAGAGTGTCAGACCGTATTCAAAACTGATGTCCACATCTTCAGGTGCATTTTTATGAGCGGTATCAAAAAATGGAATACTCATCGCAATGTCGCCTGTGTTCACATATGAACGTGCAATCATAAAGTTTAGATCGCCGTCTTCGTAATGTTTATCATAGACGTTTAAATAAAGTGTCTGTGCTTCTTTATAGCGTTCTGCATTAAAATACAAATTCGCAAGCGTATAGCCCGCACTGAAACTCTCAGGTTTCAGTACTAGCGCCTGCTGCAGAAAGCGTTCAGCTTCCTCAATTTTCCCAATCTGACTCAATACAACCGCACCGTTTATATAGTGTGTTTCATCTTTTGGGTTGTCATCAATCGTTTTGAATATAATTTCCAGTGCTTTCTCGTGTTCCCCTGCTTCAATATGTTTCTGATATTCAAACATTACGCAAGGTACTCCAATTCTTCACCGTTACGGAATACTTTGTCAATTGTTGCTCCACCGATTACTTTTTCGCCATCGTATAAAACAACAGCCTGACCTGGTGTTACTGCACTTGCACTGTCATAAGATACTTCAATTAAATCGTCGCCGTGTACTTTAACAGATACAGGCACATCTTTTTGACGGTATCTGAATTTAGCAGTACATTCGAATGCATCAGCAACAGGATTAATAAAGTTTACTTCATTTGCTGTAAGACTTGTTGACAGCAATGCTTCGTGGTTCTCTCCCTGCACAACGTATAATTCATTTGTTTCAAGGTTTTTACCAGCTACGAAATACGGTCCGCCGTCTCCGCCAATACCGAGCCCCTGACGCTGGCCGATTGTGTAGTACATTAAACCATCGTGTTTACCTTTGTCTTCACCTGTTTCCATGTTAATCATGCGACCTGGATTTGCCGGCAGGTAGCTGCTTAAGAACTCTTTAAAGTTTCTTTCACCGATAAAACAAATGCCTGTCGAGTCTTTTTTATCTTTCGTTGCAAGATCGTATTTATGTGCAAGTTCACGTACTTCCGGTTTCTCTAAGTGACCGAGCGGGAACAATACTTTTGACAGCTGTTCTGTAGTCAGCTGGTTTAGGAAGTATGTCTGATCTTTATTATTGTCAACTCCACGCAGCATCTGCACGCCATTTTCGTCATGTGTCACACGCGCATAGTGACCCGTTGCAACATAGTCTGCTCCGAGTTTCATTGCATGGTCTAAAAACGCCTTAAATTTAATTTCTTTGTTACACATAACATCCGGGTTCGGTGTGCGTCCTTTTTTGTATTCATCAAGAAAATACTGAAATACGCGGTCATGATATTCTTTTTCAAAGTTTACAGAGTAATACGGAATACCTATTTCTTCTGCAACGAGTCTCACATCTTCGTAATCATCCGTCGCTGTACATACGCCAAATTCATCCGTGTCATCCCAGTTTTTCATAAATATACCAACGACGTTGTAGCCCTCCTCGAGCAGCAATTTAGCTGTCACTGAAGAATCGACGCCTCCGCTCATTCCAACAACAACAGTCGTGTCTTTATTCGTCATTAAAAATACTTCCTTTCTTATCCTTAAAAATTATATAAATCCGTTCGAGTCGAGACTCGTATAAATATCTTTTAGTTTTGTTGCAATATATTTCATGTCTTCGTCAGTCAGCTGTTCTCCAAAACTGAAGCGTATTGAACTTCTGGCACGGTCTTCATCAAACATTGCTTCAATTACGTGAGACGGCTGTACTGTGCCTGCATTACAAGCCGAACCGCCGGATGCGTATATCCCAGCCATATCCATTGCTGTTAACAGATACTCTGAAGTGCTCCATGGGAAATACAAATTGACAATATGATTCGTCTGAGTATCCACACTGCCGTTAATTTTAAATGGAACTTCCTGCTGACTAAGTTCTTTAAGCAATGCTGCTTTTAATGAATGGAGTACGGCTGAGGTCTCTTCACGGCTGTCACCAGCTTTTTGCATCGCTGTACTCATTGCATGTGCATACAATGTGTTTTCTGTACCTGCACGGCGTTCGCGCTCCTGCGAACCACCTGTGATTATTCTGTTCAGATGGGTATTACGTTTCACAAACAGGACACCAATGCCTTTTGGCGCATGCAGTTTATGGCCGCTCAACGTGAGAAAATCGCAGTTTAGAGTTTCCACATTTACCGGCAGCTGTTTAAAAGCCTGAACAGCATCGACGTGCAGCAGTGCATTGCTGTCTTTTACCGCTTCACTGATTTCTGTCATCGGCTGGATTGTCCCTGTTTCGTTATTTACCATAATCACCGACACGAGTTTAGTCTGTTCTGTCAGTGCATTTTTCAGATCCTCGATATTAATCTGGCCATTTTCATCGACGCTTAAATAAGTCACATCAGCAATCTTTTCCACGTCACCGTATGTTTCTTTTACGGAAGCATGTTCAACTGCTGTCGTAATAATATGCGGTTTATCGTAGTAGCCTGTAATACCGCGGATCACCATATTATTAGCTTCAGTCGCACTGCCTGTGAACACTATTTCGTCTGCGTATGCACCAAGCTCTTTCGCGACATTTTTGCGCGACGTTTCGTAAAACGCCTTGGCCTCTTTACCGATACGGTGAATACTTGACGGATTGCCGAATTTATCCGCGTTATCGAGCATACTTTTTAAAATCTCTTTGTCTAGAGGAGTTGTGGCTGCATAATCCACATAAATTGACATGTTATCCCTACCCATCATCTACATTTAATTCTTATAGATTTTACCACGTTCAAGCAGATATTTATACTTTTCTGTTTGATTATAAGAGAATACTATTTATGATAGATAATTTACCTGGAGGTTTCAAGATGACAAAGAAAATAAATATTTCAGTACTTAATTTAGTGCCTGTCCGCGAAGGCTCGAATGCAACAGGTGCATTTGAAGATATGATAAAACTTGCAAAACATGTAGACGGCTCAAGTTACCAGCGTTACTGGATATCGGAACACCACAATATGATGTCCATCGCGTCGAGTGCCACGCGCCAGTTGATTCAGCACATTCTTCAGCACACTGAGCATCTCCGCGTAGGGAGCGGCGGCGTGATGCTGCCGAACCACTCACCATATATTGTAGCTGAGGAATTCGGTACGTTGCATGCGATATTCGGCGATCGTCTGGATCTCGGTCTTGGACGTGCCCCCGGCACAGATATGCTGACAGCAAATGCAATCCGCCGCAACAACCATGACGGCGTGTTTTCATTTAAAGATGAAATTGAAGAACTGCAGAGGTATTTATCGGATACAGGAACTTCACTTGTTGCCTATCCCGGGAACAATACAAACATTCCAATCTACGTGCTTGGCTCATCGACAGACTCGGCACATATCGCAGCCGGTCTCGGACTGCCATATGCATTCGCTGCACACTTTGCACCCGCACAAATGAAAGATGCCTTCAGAATTTACAAAGACAATTTTAAACCAAGTAAGCAGCTTTCTGCACCTTATAAAATGGTTTCTAATAATGTGATTTTAGCAGATACGAAAAACCAGGCAGAATATTTAGCGACGACACATTATCAGAACATCCTCGGAATGTTCAGAAGCTCTCGTATGCTCCTTCAGCCGCCAGTAGATTCAATGGACGGCATCTGGTCACCGCGTGAAGAACACGCTATTAACACACAATTCCCACTGCAGTTCTTCGGCACGAAAGATGACGCAGTACAGCAGATTAAAGACTTCCAGCATGAATTCGATGTTGATGAGATTATTGCTGCAGCGTATATTTATGATATAGATCAATTATTGAAATCATACGATTTATTTGAAGAAGCTGTGAAAGAATATAACGCGGAAATTGAATAGAAATATCTGAACAGCAGAATTGCCTTATGGAGGCGGTTCTGCTGTTTTTTTGTTGTCGTTGGATATGACGACGACACTTAAAGCCTGTTGCGCGTTGTCGTTGGGAGTCACGACGACACTTAAAGTCTGTTGCACGTTGTCGTTGGAAGTCACGACGACACTTAAAGCCTGTTGCACGTTGTCGTTGGAAGTCACGACGACACTTAAAGCCTGTTGCACGTTGTCGTTGGAAGTCACGACGACACTTAAAGTCTATTGCGCGTTGTCGTTGGAAGTCACGACGACACTTAAGCTCAATTACAGCAAATAACCCATACAAAAAAGGGCTGATTATCAGCCCTCCCCTTATAAAGTCTATTCTTTTTTACCGTCTTTAGTATATATCACAACATTTGATTCTTTGTTAGCAGCAATTTCTTCCGCGCGCTCTTTTGCTTCGGTCTTATATTTATAGGTCCCGGCTGCGCGCTTTGCTTTAACGGATTTCACTGTCCATTCCTCTTGTTCATCGTCATATTGCACTTCCACGTCTTCATCCAGCAGATCCGGATTGGCGCTGTCTGTGTCATGCGAATCATTCTTCGACGGATTTGCTTCTTTTTTAAATTCTTTTAGTTCTTTGTCCGATGCATTTTCATACCAGTCTTTACCTTCCGAAGTCGCAATCGGAATTGCGCGTTCTTCACTGTATCCACTGTCTAAGAGCGCATTTGCAATGTCGATTATTTTTTTACGCTGAAGTTCGTCAAAGTTCTTCAGTGAGTCGGGATAGTCCTGCATATTCCAAGCCATGATATCAGTCCTCTGCTATGATAATTTAACTTATATCACTTTTCCCTTTTAACTGTTCACTAAACTCACGATTTCATATACACGTTCACGATTTCATGGTGTACGTCTTTAACAGATTGCAGACTTTCAAGCACTGTATCCAGCGCGTCTTCTTCAGCCAGTGTCAGCACTGTCGGTCCTGCCCCGCTAATCACTGTAGCAAGTGCACCTGAACTGAGTGCCGCATCTTTAATATCATCAAATTCTTTGATTAACGGCTGGCGGTACGGCTCATGAAAACTGTCTTTCATCATCAGCTCGCCCATCAGTTTGTAATCCTTATTATGCAGTGCCAGAATCATGACGTTAGCGAGTGCATTTTGTGCAACTGCTTCACTTCTTGTATAAGCGTTCGGCAGCACATCTCTCGCTTCTTCAGTATTAATTTCATATTCAGGGACACTGACAATTAAGCCGAGATCGTCGAGATTTAAATGATAGTAAAATAATTCTCCCTGCTGATAATATCCGACGAAAGCACCACCTGTTATACACGGGCCGATGTTATCCGGATGGCCTTCGATTTCACAGCCGATAAGCACTTTGTCGTAATCGGATAAATTGAGTTCTAAAAAGTAGTCCGCGATTTCAATTCCGGCAACAATTGCGCTCGATGAGGATCCAAGGCCATGCGATAAAGGAATCTCACTCTGCATTTCAATATGCAGCGCCGGCAGTTCCTTGCCGTAGTTTTTTGCAATATTACGTGCAGTCGTAAAGACTAAATTTGTCTCATTCGACGGCAGCACTGATAATGCATAGTCTTTAAATGACACTTTAAATTCGTCTGAAATATTCGCTTCGATATACAGAAATTTAGTCACAGCGACACCGATTGAGTCAAATCCGAGACCGAGGTTTGCGCTCGACGCCGGTATTTTTAACGATAAATCAGCCATCTTACTGTTCTAAACTTTCGATATATTCGACGATGACATTTTCATCGAGCGGTAGTTTTTTCGGCTGATCAAGTGCAACTTCCATCGCTGTATCAGGATCTTTCAGACCGTTTCCTGTTAATACAGTAACGACTGTTGAACCTTTTTCAATACTGCCGTTTTCAACTGATTTAATAACTCCTGCAAGTGATGCAGCTGAACCCGGTTCACAGAATACGCCTTCTGTTGCCGCGACCAGTTTGTATGCTGAGAGTATTTCAGCATCAGTTACAGAATCAATTTTACCACCTGACTCGTCGCGTGCAGCTGTTGCTTTGTCCCAGCTCGCAGGGTTTCCGATACGGATTGCAGTACCGACAGTTTCAGGATTCTTTATAACTTTATCTTTAACGATAGCGGCAGAGCCTTCAGCTTCAAAACCGTACATCTTCGGGAGTGACGAACCTTTTTTCTCATTGTATTCTTTAAATCCTTTCCAGTAAGCTGCAATGTTCGCAGCATTGCCGACAGGAATACATAAGTAATCCGGTGCTTTTCCTAAAGCATCGATGACTTCAAATGAAGCTGTCTTCTGACATTCAATACGGTAAGGATTCAATGAGTTAACGAGTTCGATACCTTCGTTTTCTTCGGAAATTTTGCGCACAATTCTAAGTGCATCATCAAAGTTCCCTTCAATTGTTACTGTTTTAGCACCTGACATCATTGCCTGAGTCACTTTACCGACAGCAACTTTTCCTTCAGGCAGGACAACGATCGAGTTTAAACCTGCGCGTGCCGCATATGCAGAAGCTGCAGCAGAAGTATTACCAGTCGATGCACAAATTACTGTATGTGCGCCGTTCTCTTTTGCTTTAGCAACAGCAAGCACCATCCCGCGGTCTTTAAATGAACCCGTTGGATTTAATCCTTCGAACTTCGCATGCAGTTCAATACCAAGTTCTTTAGAAATTTTCTCTAACTTAATTAATGGAGTATTTCCTTCATACAAAGTAAGTTCCGGTGTATTTTCAGTTACTGGTAAATATTCTTTATATTCTTTTAAGACACCTTGCCATGTCATGATTACTCAGCTCCATTTATTTTATACACTGCTTCAACTGCAAATGCATCTTTAATTTTTTGTAATGCTGCGCTGCTCATTTTAACTGTTCTGAACGCCGCTTGCTGTGTATCAATAATATCAAACTGCACATCAAGCGATGCTAAAAATGATTGAACATCATGTAAAGATTCGTTAAATCTTAAATAATATGCGCTGTCCGGAAGTTCCTCTGCAAGCTCACCGATTGTTGCAGGCACGTTTTTTGCTTTCGTTTTAATGACAGCACTATTAATCATGTCACTCACTACAGCTGAAGCAGTCTCATAGCTCCCGGCACCCGGGCCGTAGAACATTGCTTCACCGATCATGTTGCCGTTGACGAACACCGCATTCTTTTCATAGTGCACGTTCGCCAGCTGATGTGTTGTTTCAACGAATATCGGTTCAACTGCAAGATTGTATTTACCTTGCAGGTCTTCAGCCACACCCAGCAGTTTTAATGTTAACCCCGCACTTTTTGCAAGCTCAATATCTTTAATATCCACATTTGAAATACCGTTTAAATTCACCTGATCGAGCGTGAATTTTTTATCGAATGCAAGTCGTGCAAGAAGCAGTGTTTTACGTGCTGCATCAATACCTTCAACGTCTGCTGTCGGATCTGCCTCCGCATAGCCGATTGCCTGCGCCTCTTTTAATGCATCCATGTATTCCCAGCCATCAAACGCCATTTTCGATAAAATATAATTTGTCGTACCATTTAAAATACCCATAACCTTAGAAATTTTATTAGCATTCAAACTGTGCTGCATCGTATGAATAATCGGTATACCGCCGGCAACTGCCGCTTCATAGTATAAAGCCGTATTATTTTGTGCAGCCGACTTCTCAAGCTCATCGATATGAACAGCAAGCATATCTTTATTCGCTGTTACTACCGGGATTCCTCTTTTTAAAAATTTATTAATAATATCTTTCGTGCTGTCAATTCCACCCATTACTTCGACAACAAGATCAATATCTGCATTTTCAATTTCGGTAATATCATCGGTCACCCGAATATCTGACACATCTGCAGTTCTGGTTTTCGTCTTATCCGTAACTAAAACGTGGGTAATCGTAAAGTTCACCCCTGACGATGAATGTATCAAATCTTCGTTTTCTCGTATTAAATTAACGACACCGCTGCCCACGGTGCCCATGCCGAGTAAAGCAATTTTCTTATTCATAGTGACCTCCAATATTAATTAGTATAAATACTCATATTAGAGCGGTTCGGAAAAAAACTCAAGTGATTATTCAGAAAACTCTACACTTTTCTAAACTTTTCATGTAATATAATCAGCTAAACTAATATAAAAAAAGGTGTTAATTATGAAAGTAGCTAAATTTGGTGGAAGTTCCCTATCTAATGCAACACAAATAAAGAAAGTCGCAGCCATAGTTAAAAACGATAAAGATATTAAAACCATTGTTGTCAGCGCACCCGGTAAACGTCACGATGATGATGTTAAAGTTACCGACATGCTTATCGCACTGTACACAAATAAAATTGCAGGTATTGATACTGCTGATGCTTTAAATGAAATTCTAAAACGCTACAAATCAATTATTGGAGAATTATCAATCGATCCGTCGCTGCTCGATGATTTTGAGCGTATTCTATCCGATTACTTAAATACAATTGATGATAACGAAGTACTGCTCGATGCGCTTAAATCACGCGGTGAAGATTTTAACGCCCGTCTGATCAGCACATATTTTAAATCGCTCGGCATCAGTGCGAAATACGTATCTCCGGAAGAAGCCGGCATTAAAGTAACTAATACACCGGCAAACGCTCGTTTAATCCCGTCTTCATATGATGATATTAATAAACTGAAAGATTATCCGGAAGATGTTCTTGTCATTCCCGGCTTTTATGGAATCGCAGACAACGGCAATATCGTTACATTTGCCCGCGGCGGCTCCGATATTACAGGTGCCATAATCGCCCGTGGCATCCGTGCCGATCTTTACGAGAACTTTACGGACGAATCACACATTTACGCAGCTCATCCGGGTATTATCGATGACCCGTATAAAATCGAAGAGATTACTTACCGTGAAATGCGTGAACTGGCTTATGCGGGATTCGGTATTTTCCACGATGAAGCACTCGAACCCCTGTATCAGGAAAAAATTCCGGTGATGATCCGCAATACTAATGAACCCCATATCGAAGGAACTTTAATTGTTCCGGAACGCAATCTTGACCCGGACATCCCGGTAATCGGCTTCAGCTGTGATGAAGGATTTACTTCTATCTCGCTGCATAAGTATTTACTGAACAAAGAAGTCGGGTTTACACGACGTATTCTGCAGATTCTGGAAGACTATCATATTTCTTATGAACATATGCCTTCCGGTATTGATGACATTTCAATTATTATGCGTTCGAATCAGTTTGAAAATAATAACTCACTCGATAAAATCATCGAGGAAATCAATATTCAGCTTGAACCTGAGTGGATTGAAGTTGAAGATGACCTGAGCATGCTTTTCATCGTTGGTCTCGGAATGGCGCGCCAGGTAGGAATCGTGAGCCGTGTTACAGCGGCGCTCGCAAAGGAACAAGTAAACATCCGCATGATGAACCAGGGCTCTACAGAGTACAGTATGATGTTTGCGATTAAGACTAAAGATCACGAACCTTCGATTAAAGCATTGTTCAAGGAATTTTTCTAAGGGATTATCCTTTAACTAAAATACGTGCGCATCTATAATAGAGAGTAGTATTTAAATTTTAGGAGTGACCGGCTTATGAGCCTTCAGACACGGGTAAATTATATTAACCGATATCGCGAAATTGCGACGCAGTTTTCAAAAAGCGGACTCGGCTTCCTTATAGAAGAAATCGGCCTGGACCGTGTGATTTCATTGCCTAAGCGTATTTTACTGCGCCAGCAGAATGATGAAGTTCTCGAGAAGACGTATGCGGAAAGAATACGCATCTTTATCGAAGAAATGGGCACGACGTTTATTAAACTCGGCCAGATCGCGTCAACAAGAGCCGATCTGCTGCCGCCTGACTTAATTACAGAACTTGAAAAGCTTCAAAGCCACGTAGCACCCTTCCCGGCAGCTGAAGCACGCAGGTTAATCGAGGAATCACTTGAGGCACCTGTCGATGAACTCTTCATGATCTTTGATGATGCACCTGTTGGTTCAGCATCCATTGGTCAGGTTCACCGTGCAATGCTGCACACAGGTGAAGACGTAGCTGTAAAAGTTCAGCGTCCAAACATTGAAAAAACGGTCCGTACAGACCTTGAGATACTCCGTCATCTGGCAGTGCTTGCAGAATCCAATCTGGAATGGGCGCGCAACTACCAGGTAACCGATATGATTGAGGAGTTTTCTGACGCACTGATTAACGAACTCGATTATACAATCGAAGCACGGAACGTTGAACGTATCGGAAAAACTCATAAAAAAGACAGCAGAATAAAAATCCCTGAAATTTACTGGGAGTATTCTACTAAGAATGTCATGACAATGGATTTTATTAAAGGCATTCCTGTAAATCATTTTAAAAAGCTCGATGAGCTGAATATTAACAGAAGTGAAGTCGCCGATACTTTGGCGAAAGCAATATTCCAGCAGATTTTTGAAGAAGGTTATTTTCATGGTGATCCGCACCCCGGCAACGTCAGCGTTTTAGAAGACGGCACGCTCGTCTTCTTAGACTTTGGTATGATCGGCAGACTGACCAAAGATTTAAAAAACAACTTCGGTTCCCTGCTCATATCATTAATGCGTAAAGATTCCGCCGGAGTTGTAAAAGCTATTGTTAAAATGGGTGTTGTACCCGGGGATGTATCTATGCGCGACTTAAACCGCGAAGCAGAAATTATGCGCGATAAATATTACGATGTTCCACTGGCAAAACTCAATTTTAGCGATGCAGTCAATGACTTATTCGGTATTTCCAATAAGTATAAAATCAAACTGCCGCAGGACTTTACCATACTCGCGAAAACACTGTTAACACTTGAAAGTGTCGTCAGTCAGCTGGATCCTGATTTCAGTATTATGGATGTTGCTGAACCATTCGGCAAAGCACTTATGCTGGAACGCTATAATCCGAAAAATCTGATGACCTTCCAAATTGATGAAGTACAACAGCTCGGCAACGAGTTAAGAGAAGTTACGGAAAATATTCATACATTCTCTAAAGGCTTAAAAAACCAAAACCTGCCGATTGAAATCGATGTTAAAGGCCGTAATCAATTCTCCAAACATCTCGACAGAGTCATTAACAGACTGTCATTCAGCATCGTGCTCCTCGCTTTCAGTCTCGTGATGGTCGGCTTAATCGTCGGCTCGGCAATACTCGGTGAAGGCAGCATCATATTCAGAATCCCGATTATTGAAATCGCTGCGATATTTGCGATGGGCATGTTCTCATGGCTGTTATGGTCCATCGTTAAATCCGGACGATTTTAAATTAAAGACCGCCGACTTATTAAAAAGTCGGCGGTCTTTATCTTGTTATATATAGAACATATAGCCGTCGAAGTCATCTGTATCATTATCGACGATGTCATGCAGCGTCGTGTGATCCAGGACATCATTCACTGCATCTCTGATACGTTTCCAGAGAAAACTCTCGTTTTTAGTTTCATGATTATCTGCATCGACAATCATAATGTTTTCTTCAACAGCGCTGAATACCTGGCCGACTGTAATTTCATCGGGGGCAAAATTCAACTCGTAGCCTCCGTAAGCACCTCTCGTACTTTTAACCAGACCGTCTTTCTTTAAGTTCGCTACGATCTGTTCCAAATAGAGATCACTGATGTCGCGCTCTGTTGCGACTGATTTTACACTGCGTTTTTTAACATTGTAGTCTTTCGCAAGAGTCAGCATAAAATATAAACCATATCTTCCTCGAGTGGATATTTTCATTGTTACACCTCAATAATTTTAGTTCATCTGTTCTTTGTATTATAATTAAATATAACATATCTTTTAAAATAAGGTGAAATACTATGAATAAACAACCATTAAGTTATCGTATGCGTCCCGAGTCGATTGATGAAGTCCTCGGACAGAAGCATTTAGTCGGAAAAGGAGGAATTATCAGAAGAATGGTCGATGCGAAGAGACTGTCCTCAATGATACTCTATGGCCCGCCCGGCATCGGTAAAACCAGTATCGCGAGCGCTATCGCAGGCTCAACTAAATATAAATTCCGCACGCTGAACGCCGTAACAGATACGAAGAAAGATATGCAGATTGTCGCAGAAGAAGGCAAGATGAGCGGCAGTGTTATTCTGCTGCTGGATGAAATACACCGTCTCGATAAGGCGAAACAGGACTTCCTGCTCCCCCACCTTGAAAAAGGAACGATTATTTTAATCGGTGCAACGACTTCAAATCCTTATCATGCGATTAACCCGGCTATCCGTTCGAGAACTCAGATTTTCGAACTGGAACCGCTCGACACTGACGATATCAAAACTGCTGTTCACCGTGCTATAAACGACAAAGAACGCGGGCTCGGCGAATACAATATCGAAATAGAAGACGACGCTGTCGAGCACTTTGTCACATCAGCACATGGTGACGTCCGGAGCGCACTAAATGCGCTCGAACTTGCAGCTTTAAGCACTGAAAAGAACGATGACGAAGTAATTAAAATAACACTGCAGGACGCACTTGACTGCATGCAGAAAGCTGCATTCCTACACGATAAAGACGGAGACATGCATTACGATGTTATGAGCGGACTGCAAAAATCAATCCGCGGCAGCGATGTCGATGCATCACTGCACTACCTCGCACGGCTGATTGAAGCAGGAGATCTTGTAACAATCGCACGCCGCCTGCTCGTTATCAGTTATGAAGACGTCTCGCTGGCAAATCCGAATATTGCATCACGCACACTCGATGCAATCATCAGTGCAGAACGACTTGGTTTCCCGGAAGCGAGAATTCCATTATCTCAGGCAGTCATTGAACTCGCACTGTCACCTAAATCGAACACAGCAATCTCAAGTATCGATAATGCATTATCCGACGTTCGTAAAGGACGAGGCGGAGCTGTACCGAGACATCTTCGCGACGGCCATTACAAAGGCGCTAAAGATCTCGGCAACGCGGTCGGATATAAATTCCCTCACAACTACCCTAACCACGTCGTTGGCCAGCAATATCTACCGGACACACTGATTAATCAGCGTTACTACAAAGACGACGGTATCAGCAAATACGAAGCATCACTGAACGAGACTTATCATAATTTGAAAAAAATGAACAAAGACTCAGATTACGGCAGAAAAAAATAGTTTTGATTGAATCCCGTCTTTTTTGGCGGGATTTTTTATGTATTTATATTAAACTATCGCTCTCAGGCACAGTTAGCACTTTATGAACGCTACGGTGACATGCTTTATATATAATTTCTATAATAATTCTAGTGAAATTATTAACACCTAACTCTCAACAAAAAACATCCTCAAAAACTCCATAAAAATAGCCACCAAGTAAACTTGGTGACTACCGAAATACCCAATGTAAGCCGTATGTTATAGTTGATTATTTTGGCCTGCTATTTGCAGGTGGGTGCCCTGTTTCCAACTCCAAACGTCCTATTACTTTCATAGGCCTGTTTTTTGAGGGAAAACCAATTAAGCTCCCGGTAATAAAAGTGTTAGGTCAAAATATAAGTCAACACATCACGAACTCTTCAGGATTTTCTATTAATTTAATAATACCATATATTTTTTAGATGTAAACTAAAATGCATGAAAGCGCTTTAAAATATTTGGCAAACGTCTATATGACAGTTTTCACAATTGATTAAATGCCTTAACTTATCCATATCATGTATCGTAATTATCTTCTTATCTACAGAGACAGCACCCTGTCTTTGTAGATTCCCGAGGAGCCGGTTAATCACTTCTCTCGACGTCCCGCAGATCAGGCCGAGTTCCTGATTCGTAATCTTTGTAGTAATACGGATACCTTCGGGTTCTGTTTCTCCAAAAGAATTCGACAGACGGATTAAATTTGAACACAATGCCCCGAGTTTACCGTACATCACACTATCCCTTATTTTCGTAATCGCACGCTGACGGTCTATTTCCATCCAGCGCATCCACTCAGTTTTCACATCTTCATTATTTAAAACAAGCTCCTCAAACTCTTTTTTAGGCAGCCTGTAAACCGTAACATCATTCATTGCTTTAGCAGAATCAGTATGCGCTTTTGGCCCGCAAAACAATGTCACCGCTCCAAATATCCCTTTTTCTGATAACAGGTTTGTTGCAAGTTCTGCACCCTCTGCCTGTATTCTGCTGATAAAAACCTGTCCTGTTTGAATCGTATAAATATACGCAGTCGGATCGCCGGAATGATAAATAAACTCACCCTTTTTAAACGATATGCTGTTGCCACTTTTTTCAATCAGGCCGATGAGCTGTTCAGGATAAAAGATAGTTTGATTAGTCATAGTCCGTTCCTCCGTCATTTTATTAAATATTATCACAAAGTGTGATATTTATCACTTTTTTCCAAATCAATCTATTCTACAATTCAGCTATACAAAACGTATAGAAAAGAAGGTGAAATCATGACTGAAGAAAAGGATAAAGTAAACACTGAGGAACATGAGCACGATGAAGATGATCATCATAAACTTGATTTGCGCGGTACCTTTATGATGGTTATGGCGATTGGCGGACTGATGCTTTTAAGCTGGTTCGGCGCATTTATATTATTTATGGAAAGGATATAAGGTGAACTGATATGCATAAATACGAAAAGATATGGATTTCTTTAGGAACAGCTTCTCTTGCAATATTTTTAATCATTTTAGGTTTTTCAGCTGTTCACGGCGGACATACGCCGGCCGCAAGTGGTATTGAAACAATCCATCCGGAACACATCAAAGAAGATGCACGGTTCAGCGAGCCGGGATTGAAAGAAGCAGCTGAAGGCGACCACGACTATGACTTATACTTTATCGCCAGTGCTTTTATGTACGAACCGGGTGAAGTTGAAATCCCTGCAGGTTCTACTGTAAAGATTCATGTGACAAGTCCTGATGTAGTACACGGTTTCCAGGTTGTCGGTACGAATATTAACATGATAGCTGAACCAGGATTGATTTCTACATATGAAATGACGTTTGATGAGCCCGGCGAGCATCTTATTGTCTGCAATGAGTATTGCGGAGTCGGTCATACAGATATGACGTCAACGCTGAAAATTGTAAACGGAGGTACTGATAATGAATAACTATACCGGTTCTGAAATTTTCTCAAGTAAGACAAGAGTAAATCCGAAAGACGGAAAACTCGTCTTAGCCAACATGTTTTGGGTTGCTTTTGCATTATTAATCGGCGGTACTGCCGGCCTCCTGCAGACACTTGTCCGTTCCGGTCATTTCGAGCTTCCATTCGGCATCGGCTACTATCAGCTCTTAACACTGCACGGAGTAATTCTTGCTCTCGTAATGACATTCTTCTTCATTATGGGTTTCCAGATTGCAGCATTATCAAGAACTGCCGGAGCACTTAACGATAAAGAACGCATGCTCGGCTGGATTGGTTTTTGGGTAATGACAGCCGGAACATTAATGTCTGCTGCAATGATAGCGATGAATGAAGCTTCTGTATTATATACATTTTACGCACCGCTGCAGGCACATGTAATCCACTATATTGGATTGACACTGGTTATCGTCGGGACATGGCTTTCAGTTGCCGGACAGCTGATGAGATACTTCAGATGGCGTAAAGAAAACAAAGGACATAAAACACCGTTGTTAAGCTATATGACTGCAATTAATAACGTGATGTGGATCGTTTGTACTATCGGTGTTGCATCTGCGGTACTGTTCCAGTTCATTCCGTGGTCACTCGGCTGGGTTGAAACAATTAATATTACGCTGAGCCGTACATTGTTCTGGTACTTCGGACACCCGCTCGTATACTTCTGGCTGCTTCCTGCCTACATGGTATGGTACGCAATTATTCCTAAAGTACTCGGGACAAAAGGGTTTTCGGATAACTTAGCCCGTCTGTCATTTGTGCTATTTTTATTCTTCAGTATTCCCGTCGGGATTCACCACCAGCTTGTGGATCCGGGAATCGATGCATTCTGGAAAGGACTGCAGGTTGTACTGACGTTCATGGTCATCATTCCTTCACTGATGACTGCATTCAGTATGTTCGCCGTATTTGAAACATACGGACGTAAACAAGGTGCTAAAGGATTGTTAGACTGGTTTAAAAAGCTCCCTTGGACAGATGCACGTTTCGTACTTGTATTTATCGGAATGCTGTTCTTCATTCCAGGCGGACTCGGCGGTATTATTAATGCATCCGGCCAGATGAACCAGCTGGTTCATAATACGATATGGATCGTCGGACACTTCCATATTACAGTCGGTGCACCGGTTATTCTGACGTACTTTGCCGCAATGCTGTTCCTGCTGCCGCACATTACAGGCAGAAAAATTGATAAGATTGCCAACAGACTTGGATTGTTTCTCGCTTACACATGGGCGCTCGGCATGGGAATTATGTCATTTGCAATGCACTGGGCAGGCCTTCGCGGTGCACCAAGACGCTCGACATATTCAGAGTACGGCGGTGCTGAAGTTGCCGAGGAATGGATTACCTATCAGGTGATGCAGGCTGTCGGCGGATCGTTTCTGTTTATCGCAATCATTATCGCGATTCTGATGTTCTTAAAACTGATTACCGGACCTAAAGCAGATGAACCTGAAGAGTTCCCGGTCGCAATGTTTATGGACCAGGATGCACCTGTTGTTAAATGGGTTGAGAACTGGCGTTTGTTAATCATCATTACAATATTCCTTATTCTTATCGCATATACTGTACCGATTACACAAATGTTTACTGAGGATATTCCGGGTGCCAAAGGTTTTAAACTCTGGTAAATAAAAAAGAAACACCGTTTTCATACCGGTGTTTCTTCTTTTTTATCTTCAATTTTAATTTTTTTGCTGTTAAATAAATTAATACTTAAACGAACGATTAATGCGACAATCACAAAACCGATTCCTATCCCGAACATATTTAGAAAGAAATAAACCGGTTCGCTTAAATCATGCATAAAGGGTCTGTCTTCTGTATAGAAATAGTTGCTGCCGATGGCATTGTTCAAGAGATGCATACCTGTTAAGTAAACAGCAAATAATATCGCGGACTGTAATGCACCTCTAAGTGACGGCACAAATCCGTTCGTGAAATACCGGATAATCGGATAGACAATAATTAAACTGTGCAGCATAAAAAATGAAATACCCAGCATGTGCAGTGCAGGAGAAATCCCGACAGGGTATATAAATGATGCATATGCAAATAATCCAAAATAAAAAATTACTTGATCGAGCCATTTCCTTTTAACGAAAAATTGAATAATGATTAAATAGCATACTAATCTGCAAATATGCAGCGGCAGTGAATCTGTTACTGTAAACTCACCGACGATAATGTAATAACTCACACTTACGATTCGCTGAACTACAGCAAAAATTAGTATACCGAACATTACCCGCACTGAATTTTCTTTAATCTGATGCCGAAACTTGAACAGTAAAAACAAAATAATAGAAATTCCAAGCAGATAAATCACATGGTTAAAATCCCCTATTTGTACCGTCTGTGCATTGGGATCAAGAAATGACTGCATATGTGCCTCCTTCAAAATAAAAAAGATAAACTAAGATCTTACAATCTTAGTTTACCCAATTCTCTTACTCTTTTTCAACTGCTACGTCTATATGCAGTTCTTTTAATTGTGCTCCCGATACGTCCGACGGTGCATTCATCATCAAATCGCTCGCATTTTGTGTTTTAGGGAATGCGATAACGTCACGGATATTATCCGACCCTGTCAAGAGCATTACAAAACGGTCAAGACCGTATGCAATACCGCCGTGCGGCGGTGCACCGTACTGGAATGCTTCGATCAGGAAACCGAACTGGCTGTCTCGTTCTTCATCACTGAAACCTAGTGCTCTGAACATTCTCTCCTGCAGCTCAGCATCACTGATGCGGATTGAACCCCCACCGAGTTCATAACCGTTCAGTACGATATCATAAGCATTTGCTTTTAATTCGTGCGGTGCAGTTTCAAGCTTATCGATATCTTCTTTTTTCGGCGAAGTAAACGGATGGTGCGCTGCAAAGTAGCGACCGAGATCTTCATCGTATTCGAATAAAGGCCAGTCAGTAACCCAGACAAAGTTAAACTGTTCTTTGTTTGTTAAGCCAAGGTCTTTACCTAGTTTGTTGCGCAAGTTGCCAAGTGCCGCATGGACTACAGAGTCTTTATCTGCAACGAATAATACAAGATCATCAGTTTTCAGAGAAAGTGTTTCCGACAGTTCCTGTTTCTTCTCGTCGTCGAAGAATTTAGCAATCGGACCTTGTAATCCTTCTTCGTTTACTTTCATCCATGCAAGCCCTTTTGCTCCGTAGTTTTTTACGAATGCTTCAAGCTTGTCGATGTCTTTACGTGAATAATCAGGTGCAGCGCCTTCTACGACAATCGCTTTAACAGAACCACCTGATTCGACAGCTGCTTTAAATACTTTAAAGTCAACAGTGCTGCTGAACTCACTTAGGTCCTGAAGCTCTAATCCAAAACGTGTATCCGGCTTATCAACACCGTAGCGTGTCATTGCATCATCATACGTAATACGCGGGAACGGTGCAGGAATATCGAGTCCTTTAACAGTTTTCATTACGTACTGAATCAGGCGTTCGTTCATTTCGATAATATCTTCCTGATCGGTAAATGATTTCTCAATATCGATTTGTGTAAACTCAGGCTGTCTGTCAGCACGGAGATCCTCATCGCGGAAACATTTAACAATTTGGTAATAACGTTCCATACCAGACAGCATTAACAGCTGTTTGTAAATTTGCGGAGACTGCGGCAATGCGTAAAACTCACCCGGGTGAACACGTGACGGCACTAAATAATCACGCGCACCTTCAGGAGTAGATTTAGACAGTACAGGTGTTTCAATATCCATGAAATCTTCCTGAGCTAAAAAGTCTCTAACCGCTTTGTTAATTTTAGAACGTGTTTTTAAAATGCCCTGCAGTTTAGGACGGCGTAAATCAATATAGCGGTACTTAAGACGCGTATCTTCATTGATATTATCGTCGCTCACTTGGAACGGTGGTGTTTTAGCTTTCGCCAGAATTTCAATTTCTTCAGCGTAAACTTCTATTTCACCGGATTCAATATTTTTATTCACTTGCTTTGCGTCACGTTTTTTAACAATACCTTTAATATCCACTACAAACTCCGTACGGGTTTTATCGGCAATTGCTAACGCCTCTTTAGATACGTCAGGGTTAAAAACAACTTGGATCAGTCCGTTTTTATCTCTTAAATCGATAAAGATCAATCCGCCAAGGTCACGTCTTTTTTGTACCCAGCCTTGCAGATGAACTGATTCTTGTACTTTATCCATTGTCACTTCATTGGAATATATTCTTGTCATCTACATTTCCTCCAGTGTATTAATTAGTTCTTCAAATGATAATTTTTTCGTTTCCCCTGTCGCCATTTCTTTCAGGTCGGCCTGACGGCTGTTCAGCTCATCTTCTCCGAGGACTATAGTATAGCGGGCTTTCTTTCTGTCTGCATCTTTCATTTGTGCTTTCAATTTACGATTTTCATAATCCATATCCGCACTGATTCCGCGGGAACGCAATTTGTGAAGCAATGTACCTGCAGCAGCACGGGCTTCATCAGTCATCGTACAGACGTAGAGATCGATTCCTTTATTTTCCGGAATATCGATGCCTTCTGCTTCTAGTGCAAGCAGCAGACGCTCAATGCTGAGTGCAAAGCCGATCCCCGTCTTATCAGGGCCATCTATCATCTCTAAGAGTCCGTTGTAGCGTCCCCCGCCGCACAATGTCGTAATTGCTCCGAAGCCTTCAGAGTCGCTCATCAGCTCAAATGCAGTGTGGGTATAATAATCAAGTCCGCGCACAAGGTTGTAATCGACTTCGTATTTAATATCCAGTTCATCAAGTTTTGATTTAACCGTTTCAAAGTACAGTTTTGAATCTTCATTCAAATAATCGTACATACGCGGTGCAGATTTAACGAGTTCGTGATCTCTATCTTTTTTACAGTCGAGAATACGCATCGGGTTTGATTCAATACGTGTCTGGCAGTCGCTGCAGAACTCATCGATACGCGGTGAAAAGTGCTCAACAAGCGCTTTATTATATTCTTTTCTACTTTCTGTATCTCCGATAGAGTTAATTACAAGCTTCAGATTCTTAAGTCCGAATGACTGGTAAATGTGCATCAGCATGCTTAGAATTTCAACGTCAATCAGTGGATCTTCAACACCGATTGCCTCAACACCGAACTGTACAAACTGGCGGTAACGTCCTTTTTGTTTACGTTCGTAGCGGAACATCGGTGCTATATAAAATAATTTAACCGGCTGTTCCACATTGTGCTGCATCTTGTTTTCGATGTAACTGCGCGCTACCGGTGCTGTACCTTCCGGACGCAGTGTTAAGCTGCGGTCGCCTTTATCCTGGAACGTGTACATTTCCTTGTTAACAATATCAGTTGAACCGCCTACTGCTCTGACAAACAGATCAGTAGATTCGAACATCGGCGTGCGGATTTCATCATAGTTATAATTTTTCGCAATTTCGTGCAGTTTTTTCTCGATAAACTGCCACTTATAAGAGTCTTCCGGCAATATGTCCTGTGTGCCTCTCGGTACCTGTATCATAATTATCACTCCTGAATTTTTTATAAAAAAATAAAATCCCTTATACCGAAAAACGGTATAAGGGACGAAATGGTCGTGTTGCCACCCTAAGTTCAGCACTAAAAGTGCTCTCTACTACAGATAACGGCTGTGACCGCTGTATATACAGCTTCTGAACCGAAGTGTCGGCAAATATCATTTGAAGTATTCACTTTCAGCCTGGGTGAATTTCTCTGTGCCTCATTAATAGACATTCTCTTCGAAAAGAAGTAAAAGTATTAAGTTGAATTATTCTCTTTATAATAGTCAGATTGCTTATCTTTGTCAAGTTAACGCTTTAAATAACTATCTATACCTTCCATAATTGCAGTAACCATTTCGCCCTGATAATCTTCCTTGTTTAAAATGTAATCATCGAACTCATTGCTTAAGTATCCGAGTTCAATTAATACTCCCGGATAATCGAGCTGCCAGACTACCTGATACTCCATGACCTGGTTGCCCCGGTTATACAGAAGTGAATGCTCATCCAGCGCTGCATTTAAATGCTTGCCGAAATCTTCCTGATTCGGATACGTATAAAATGTCGTAAAACCTGAGATTGCAGGATCATCAAATGCATCACTGTGCAGGCTGATAAATAAATCTGCTTTGACTTTACGTCCGTCAAGACTGACTGTTTCATCCGCCCCGCGGGTCATGATTACTTCTGCCCCTGCTGCAGTCAGCTGACTCTCCAGCTCTGACGCAATAGAGAAGACAACCTCATCTTCATTTTCGCCGTAACTACTAGGTGCACCTGGGTCTTCTCCGCCGTGTCCCGGGTCAAGTGCAACTGTCGTACCACTGAAATCATAGCTGACTGCTTCTTCATTATCCTTAAAATCAAGAGTAATTAATTCTTCCGGTTCGTGTATTATATTTTTGTAAACATAAATCGAAATTAACACTATAGCGAGTGCAATGATTATAAAAAATAGCGGTTTAACGTACAGATGCTTTTTGTACTTCAGAAAATTCCCGATTGCTGCCGCAGTTTTTTTAAAAATTGATTTAAGTGAATCCATCAGATAACTTTACCGCCCTCGGCTTCGTAAATAATAGTGATCGGCCCGTCATTCGTCAGCCTCACATCCATATGTTCACCGAAAAAACCTTCTTTAACGACGATATCTTCTGCGCGGAGTGCTTCGTTAAATACTTTATAAAGTACTCTTGCATCATCGCCTGAAGCCGCTTCAGAAAAACTTGGACGGTTACCTTTTAAAGTGGATGCATACAATGTAAACTGCGATACACTTAAAATTTCTCCGCCAACTTCTTTTATCGATAAATTAATTTTACCGTCTTTATCTTCAAAAACGCGAGTATTTGCAATCTTTCTTGCAAGGACGCGGGCATCTTCTTCAGTAGATGATTTGCTGACACCGACAAGTAAGCAGTAGCCGTCATTTATTTCATTAAACATTTCGTTGTTGGCAACCAGTGCGTGTGAAACTTTCTGTAAAATGATTTTCATCTCTTATACCTCACTTAAATACGCGTTCAACGCTGTATATGTCTTTTAATTGTTTTATTCTGTCGACTGTCCGGTGCAGTTCATGTTTGTTTGGCACCATTATCGATAAACTGATTTTCGCCTGTTTCGTTTCGTCTGCGAGACCGTTAACACGTGTAATCGGCACTTTCAAACTGGCAATTAAATTTAAAATTTCATTAACAAGTCCGTTGCGGTCGTAACCCGTAATTTCAAGGTCAACCTGATATCGTTTATCGACACTCTTGTTGCCGACCCATTCAACATCGATCAGACGTTCGTTTTCACGCAAAATATTTGGGCAGGTCGTAACGTGTACTTTCACGCCGTGACCCTTCGTAATATAACCGATAATGTCATCTCCCGGAATCGGGTTGCAGCATTTGGATAAATTGATGAGCATATTATCCATGCCTTCAACGTAAACACCCGACTCCGTCGTGATTTCTTTATAATGATGTCTGCGGTCTATCTCTTCAATCTGATTCGTTTTCAGTTCCGCATCCTTAATTTTTTCAAGTAGGCGGTTTGTCACCTGATTTGCAGTAACACCTCCGAAGCCGATCATTGCAAACAGATCATCTTCTTCATGCAGATTGTACCGGGAAAGGACACCGTTGACGTTAGTATCCTGGATCACTTCATCCGGACTATAGCCGCGGGCTTTAATTTCAAGATCGACAGCCTGGCGTCCTTTTTCAATATTTACTTTGCGGTCCTGTTTCTTAAAGAATGAACGGATTTTATTCCGCGCACTCGATGTTTTGACCATTTTCAGCCAGTCGATGCTGGGTCCGTAGGACTGTTTGCTCGTTCTGATTTCCAAAATATCTCCTGTTTCAAGCTCATGGTCAATCGGGACAATTTTACCATTTACTTTAGCACCGACCATCTTATTCCCTACTTCGGAGTGGACCTGGTAAGCAAAGTCTATCGGTATTGCACTCTGCGGCAATTCAACAACATCACCGTCCGGTGTAAAGACGTATACTTTATCGCTTAGGAGATCGGTTTTCAATGCAGCCATAAATTCTTCTGCATCCGGGTTGTCCGTTTCATTTCCGACAATATCTTTAAACCAGTCAAGACGTGCATCGAGCGAAGCTTTATCTGCGTCGACACCTTCTTTATATGCCCAGTGAGCGGCAACTCCGTGTTCTGCAATTTCATGCATTTCATGCGTGCGGATCTGAATCTCCAGCGGATCACCGTACGGTCCGACTACTGTCGTATGAAGCGACTGGTACATATTCGGTTTCGGCATTGCGATATAGTCTTTAAACCTGCCCGGCATCGGACGCCATATAGTATGAATAATACCGAGAGCAGCGTAACAGTCACGCACATCGTTTACGAGTACACGGATTGCGAGCAGATCAAATATCTGTTCGAATTGTTTCGACTGTTTCTGCATCTTTTTATAAATACTGTATATATGTTTTGGACGACCGGATAAATTATGTTCTACCAAACTGGCATCAAGCTCTGAATCTATTTTATTAATTGCTTCATCAATTACATTTTCCCGTTCACTGCGTTTCTTTTTCATCAGACTGACGATTCGGAAATACTGACCGGGTTCTATGTATCTGAGTGCTGTGTCTTCAAGCTCCCATTTAATACTTGAAATACCAAGACGGTGAGCGAGCGGCGCATATATCTCAAGCGTTTCACGCGAGATACGAACCTGTTTTTCTTCAGGCATTGCTTTCAGCGTCCGCATATTGTGCAGCCGGTCTGCAAGTTTAACTAAAATCACTCGGATATCTTTCGCAATCGCGATAAAAAGTTTACGGTGATTTTCAGCCTGCTGCTCCTGCTGCGAACGGTATTTCACTTTTTCAAGTTTCGTAACACCATCTACGATGATCGCCACTTCTTCATTGAACATGCCGATTAAATCATCATACGTGTATTGGGTATCTTCGACGACATCATGCAGAAATCCTGCGACAATTGTCGGCGCATCGAGTTTAAGCTCTGCTAAGATTCCCGCAACCTGTACAGGGTGTGCAATATATGGCAGACCATTTTTACGGAACTGTCCCTCGTGTGCTTCCAGTGCCAGCTCATATGCTTTTTCGATCATCTGCATATCACTGACATCGAGATAGTCACCGCACATATTGAAAACATCTTCTGCTTTATACGGGTATTCCTTATCCATGATCTCGCCACCCTTCCCTGAAAAATATATATAAAATAATAATACTACAAATAAATGTCTAAAGAAACAGCACCTATAGAAAAAAGCCTGTATTTACAGGCTTTTCTTAGCTTTCATAAGTGATTAAAGAAATTGTATCATAACCATCAAGCAAATCGATTCCATTTAAATACTCAAGTTCGATAAGGAATGCAATTCCGACTACAATGCCGCCCATTGCTTCGATTAATTTAATCGTTGCCATAATCGTACCGCCGGTTGCTAACAGATCATCCGTAATCAGTACACGCTGACCAGGTTTAATCGCATCTTTGTGCATTGTCAGCACGTTTGTACCGTATTCAAGTTCGTATTCAAACTCCAATACTTCGCGGGGCAACTTGCCCTTTTTACGTACCGGTGCAAAACCGATACCCATGCTGTATGCTACCGGGCATCCGATAATAAATCCGCGAGCTTCAGGTCCGACTACGATATCGACATTCTTCGCGTCTGCATACTCTACAATCTGGTCAGTCGCATACTTGTATGCAGGACCGTTATCCATAATTGTAGTAATGTCTTTAAAACTGACACCTTCTTTTGGCCAGTTTTCAACTTCTGATACATACTGTTTTAAATCCATAATTTCCTCCAATTTACGTTGTAATTAATGTACGTAAATAATCTTTCATATTTTGACCGGAAGACATTTTAAGTTTTGCTTCGGCTTCAATTTTAGTAGTTAAGCGTTTTAAATATTGACTGTTTTCTATATTAATTGAGCTCTGTACTTCATCCTTATATACTATACCACTTTCGAGACGAATTCGTGACAAATCTGCTAAAATATCGACGATAATTTTTAAATTTCTCATCGAAGTGCCTATTCTCTCAGCAAGGTACGGTGCATGGATAGTTAAATCGATTGACCCGTCTTTTGCCTTTGTTATTATCTCATCCGCCGTCTCAATTAATTGTTTTGACGGCAATCCTTCAAAGAACAGTTCATTTTTATCGTTGAAGATAACGATGATTTTAGATGCTTGCAGTCCTTTCATCGTCGTCTTCAGTTCTTCAAGGTCGTATGGTATATCCCGGAGCACTAAAGTATCGACTGCAATCGGCAGCGGCTCACCGTATGTGAAGTAATTGTCTTTGCCATTATTTTCTTCGCTCGTGACAAACAGATCATCCTGGTTAATCAGCGAAAAATCCTGTTCGTTTCTCGCGCGCATATCAATAATCTGCAGATCATCAATACGTGCATCAAGGAGCACCATCTGAAGCGTGCGTTTATGATTAAAATCATTAATGTTTAAAGAACCAATCAGGCTGATTTTATCACCGGGCTGCACTTCGTTGTGCAGGAACCCGAATTTAAATCCGATAATATCGATATCCAGTTCCTGCAGTGTAATTTTAACGTGGGATAAGTCTTTACCGACCTGGCGGATACTTTTAACAGTCTGATTCGAAATCATAAATACAGGCTTGTTAAAATCTTTACCGAACGGTTTTAATCTCCGGATACGTTCAAATTCTTTCAGCGTTAAATTATCACTGGAGATTTTATAATCGATATACTGAATCGGTTTTAAGTTCAATTTCCGATCGTTAAAGTGTGCTGTTACTGTTTCTTTAAATTCATTAATTGAAACTTCATAGACAGATAAGCCGAGCGCCTGTGAATGTCCCCCGAGTGTCGGGAAGTAATCCTGGTACTGCTTCAGCGCCCCAAGCAGATCGATACCTTCTATTGAACGGGCTGACCCTTTAAATACATCGAAGTCACTGCTCATCACAATAGCCGGCTTGCCAAACTGGTCGACCAGTCTCGATGCAACGATACCGAGTACACCCTGATGCCAGTCGTCGCCAGTAACAATGTTGATTTCATTGTTTTCATCAACTTGTGCCGCTGCTTCTTTATAAATCATTTCAACGAGTGCTTTTCTTTCTGTGTTCAGCTCTTCAATCCCGGAAGCAATTTCATATGCACGATTTTCATCATCAGCCATTAACAGTTCCACACCGACTGATGCCTCGTCCATTCTGCCTGTCGCATTTAATCTCGGTGCAATAGTAAAGCCGATTGTTTCCTCATCGACTGTGCCTGAATGATTGCTCATTTTTAACAATGTCGATAAACCGAGCGGCATCCGCTGATTTAGCTCAGCGAGTCCTTTTGTAACAAGAGTTTTATTTTCATCTGTCATCGAGACAATATCTGCGACTGTGCCTACAGCAACAAGTCCGAGATATTCATCTTTCTCGAGTCCGAGTGCCTGAAGCACTTTATAAGCAGCACCGACACCGGCAAGCTCCTGAAACGGATATTTACTTTCAGGGTATCCTGCGTGGACTATAACAGCATCCGGTATCTCATCAGCAAAAGCGTGATGATCAATAATTACAGCATCGACACCGTTCTCGCGGAGCAGTGCAATTTCCTTCACTGCTGCAACACCGTTATCCACCGTAATTACCAGATCAACATTACCGATTACTTCGAATTCAAAAAAGTCATAGTTCGGGCCGTAGCCGTGTTCCATTCTGTTAGGAATAAAGTAAAATACATTCTCGTTTTTCTCTTTCAGTGCATCATAAAGAATCGTAGTACTCGTAATACCGTCAGCATCATAGTCACCGTAAATTAAAATACGGGATTCAGCATCGAGATGCTTTTGTATCATTTCAGCAGCTTCATTAATATTCGGCATATACTGCCAGTTGTATTCCGCCGGTGCTAAAATCTCATCCACTTTCTCCGAGGTATTATATCCGCGGTTTTCCAGCAGTGTCGTTTCAAGATTGTTCAGTTTATATTCTTTTTTAATATCTTCACTTAACTTTTCAGTACGTTCCCGTACCTGCCATGTATATTTTGATGTAAACATAATTATCACCTTTTTAAAAAACGTCCAGGCGCACCCGGACGTTTTGATTTACTATTCTTATACTAACACTTTATCATCATTTTTTGATTTCTCAGTGTAAACAACAATTTCTCCGCCCGATTTTCTAAACTGTCTGCGTTTCAAGACGCCCCATAGCTGAATCGCGATAAAGAATGATGAATACACACCGCTGACAAGCCCGATTAGCAGCGCCAGTGAGAAGTTAAAGATTGACGTTGAACCGAACAGTACTAGGAAGACAACGACGATTAATACCGTTAGCATTGTATTAATTGAACGTGTTGCCGTCTGTCTTAATGAACGGTTAATAATAACATTTATCTCTTCTTCACTTCTAATAACTTTAATCTTGCGGTTATTTTCACGTATTCTGTCCATCGTTACAATCGTGTCATTAATTGAATAACCGACAACAGTTAAGACTGCGGCTATTATCGTAATGTCCACTTCGATGCGGAAAATTGAAAATACTGCAAGAATGATAAAGACATCATGCAGAAGTGCAAGTACTGCCGGTACTGCCATGCGCCATTCAAAACGAATAGATGCATAAATGATAATACCAATTGATGCGATGATTAATGCAATAATTGCATTTTGCACCAGTTCCTGTCCGATTACCGGACTGACCGTGCTGATCATCGGATCACTTCCGTACAGTTCATTGAAATGCGACTGCATTCCAGTAACATCTTCCTGTGAAAGATCTGTACCGTAACGTGCAACAATTGTATCTTCACCTGACATCGTCAGGTTTTCAGGCGGAATACCCAGCGTCTCAAGTTCACTTTCAACCTGCTCCACTGTTACATTGCCGTCCGTCGTAATATCTGCTCTCGTACCGCTTGTAAAGTCGATACCGAGGTTCAGTTTAAAGATGAATAGTATGACTATACCTGCGGCTACAATAATGCCACTCAGTGCGAAGAACTTATTCGCATGCTTAACGAAATCAAAGCGATCCCACGGAGAAGATAAATCTTCTATATCTTTACCTTCTGTAATATTATGAATATGTTTTTTATTGACTCCGAACCAGCCTTTTTTATCATTGGCGTAATTCGACTGTACAATCAGCGACATAATAACACGTGTTAAGAATACTGCAGTGACGAAACTCATTAAAATAGATAAGAGCAACATCGTTGCGAAACCTTTAACACTGCTCGTACCGAAAATGAATAATACAACCGCGGCGATTAACGTCGTTAAATTCGCATCAACAATTGTCCAGATCGACGATGCAGCAGCTTTTTTATAAGCTTGTTTTAAACTGCGGCCGATGCGGAGTTCATCTTTCAGACGTTCGTATAAAATTATGTTCGCGTCGACTGCCATACCAACCCCTAAAATCAAAGCGGCGATACCAGGCAGTGTCAGCATTCCGCTGATTGCGTTAAAGCCGAAGATTGTCAGGAATATATAGAACGTCAGTGTAATAACTGCAACAAGACCCGGAAGTCTGTAAAATCCAAGCATAAACAGGAATACCAGACCGACACCAAGCAAGCCTGCTGTGATTGTTTCGTCAAGTGCCTGCTCACCGAACTGAGCACCGACAGAAGTAGAATACACTTCATCCAATTTCACCGGTAATGATCCGGAGTTAAGGAGTGAAGAAATGTTCTGTGCACGTTCTACACCCTCCTGACCATCAAATCCTCCCGAAATCATAACGTCAGTAGAATTTATCGGCTGTGATACCGTTGGTGCAGAAATGAATTTTGGATTTTCCTTTTGAACTTCTTTGGCAAATGAATCTTCACCTTCGACGAAATCCATCCAGATAACCATCAGGTTTTCACCTGGTGGACGTTGTGAAATTTCTTCAGTGACTTCTTTGAACTTATTATTATCACGAAGTTCAAGTGACACCATGGCGTTATTCATTTCATCATAGCCCTGTGAGGCACCGCCCTGGACTAAATCTTTCCCTGATAACAGGACATTGTCATCAACATCGCGAATCGTCAGTTCCGCCTGTGTGCTTAACAGCTCACGTGCTTCCTGCTGATCCTCGATTCCTGCGAGCTGTACTCTGATTCTGTTATTATCCTCAATTTGAATATTCGGTTCTGAAACACCGAGTACGTTAACCCGGGAATCAAGTGTTGATGCTGTACTGCGGACTGCATCATCATCAATCGTATCGCCTTCCTCGAGAGGTTCAACTTGGTAAAGCACTTCAAAACCGCCCTGGAGATCCAGACCAAGATTCACATCGTTCAGTACATCTTTAAGCGTTAATGCGATTGTTGTAAACAAAACGACAACAATCATCAAAGCAACAATTAATTTACTAGACTTCTTTTTCACGTAGACACCTCTAATTTTTACAATGAATTAATTATAACGTTAAAATTTATAAAGATAAATAAAAAAAGCCGACAAATGCCGACTTGAGTTCATTGTATTTATTTTACAACTTCTTTTAATGCAACACGGTCAAATTTAAGAACGGCTGCTTCATCTGTACGTAAGTACATATGTTTTTGATCAAATGATTCTACTGTGCCGTGCATGCCGCCGATTGTAATAACGTCATCGCCTTTTTGTAGACTAGCTTGCATTTCTTGAACTGCCTTCTGTCTCTTTTGAGCTGGGCGAATCATTAAGAAATACATAACTAAAACTAAAACGATTATCGGTGCAAAAGTTACGAGTAATTCCATTGCGCAATTTCCTCCTGCTTAGAAATTTTTCGGATTTTCTTTATTCAATCCATAAGATTCGAAAAATGCTTCTTTAAAATCCAATAAATTATCATTTAAAATGGCAGTTCGAACATCTTTCATTAAGTTTAACAGAAAATACAAGTTATGATAAGTAGTAAGTCTCAATCCAAGGATCTCATTTGCTTTAAATAAATGTCTGAGATACGCACGGGTATAGTTTTTACAAGTATAGCAGTCACAATTAGGGTCAAGCGGCGTAAAATCGCGCTCGAATATCTTGTTTTTTACAACAACGCGCCCCTGTGAAGTCATCGTTGTTCCGTTACGTGCAATACGAGTCGGCAGTACACAGTCAAACATGTCAACGCCGCGCATAACACCTTCAATTAATGCGTCCGGCGAACCGATACCCATTAAATATCTCGGCTTGTCTTCAGGTAATAAATGAACTGTTTCTTCAAGTACTCTGTACATAACCGGTTTTGGTTCACCAACGGACAAACCGCCGATAGAATATCCCGGGAAGTCCATCGAAACTAAATCCTTGGCACTCTGCTCGCGGAGATCTTTGTGCTCCCCGCCCTGGACGATTCCAAATAGAGCCTGGTGTTTATCGTGTCCTTTTTTAACGTGGTGATTTAAACCGCGTTCTGCCCAGCGAGTCGTACGCTCAACCGATTGTTTTACGTAATCGTGTGTCGACGGAATCGCCGCACATTCATCAAAACTCATCATGATATCAGAACCAAGATCGTGCTGAATATCCATCGCACCTTCAGGCCCTAAAAATAATTTAGAGCCGTCGATGTGGCTGCGGAAATGCACGCCTTCTTCGGTAATTTTACGTCGGTGGCTTAAGCTGAATACCTGAAAACCGCCTGAATCTGTAAGAATCGGCTTATCCCAGTTCATAAACTTGTGAAGCCCGCCGGCTTCTTTAATAATGTCGCTCCCCGGACGAAGCCATAAATGATACGTGTTCGACAAAATAATCTGCGAACCAATATCAGCAAGCTCTTCCGGCGACATCGACTTGACTGTTGCAAGCGTGCCGACCGGCATGAAAATCGGAGTATCAATAACACCGTGCGGTGTATGAAGTTTACCGAGACGCGCACCAGTCTGTTTGCACGTTTTAATATGTTCATAGCGAATAGCCATGATGTTCACCTCTTTAGTAATTTACTGCAGCTGCGGAGTATTGGGGTTGAGTGGGATCGGAGTACCTTGTCAATTCAACATAGTACTTTGAATGCTCTCGGAGTACCTTGTGCAGTCAACATCGTACTCCAAACACTCTCGGAATACCTTGTGAAGTCAACATCGTACTCCAAACACTCCCGGAGTACCTTGTGCAGTCCACATCGTACTCCAAACACTCCCGGAATACCTTGTGAAGTCAACATCGTACTCCAAACACTCTCGGAATACCTTGTG
>JBQDHL010000004.1:42258-54614 GCA_052093725.1 Jeotgalicoccus sp.
CGGAATACCTTGTGAAGTCAACATCGTACTCCAAACACTCTCGGAATACCTTGTGAAGTCAACATGGTACGCCAAAAAATTACTCAACCTCAATATCCGCTACCCTAACAATATTTAGTATAAAATCATCGCATCGCCGAACGAGAAGAAACGGTATTCCGAATCGACTGCATGTGCGTATGCGTTTAAAATGTGGTTTCTTGAACTGAATGCGCTGACGAGCATAACCAGTGATGATTTCGGCAGGTGGAAGTTCGTAATTAATACGTCCACTGCTTTATATTCAAATCCCGGGTAAATGAAAATATCAGTAAATCCGGATGCTTCTTTAAATTCACCGTGGTCATGAATAATTGTTTCGAGCGTGCGTGTACTTGTTGTACCAACACTGATAATTTTACTGCCGCGTGCTTTCGCAGTATTCAGCGTTTCTGCTGCACTTGCTGTCATCGTGTAAAATTCGCTGTGCATTTTGTGGTCTTCTATTGTCTCAGCTGCGACTGGACGGAACGTTCCGAGCCCGACGTGAAGCGTGATATAAACAATATTTACACCTTTATCTTCAATCTTTTTAAGCAGTTCCTCAGTAAAGTGCAGTCCTGCTGTCGGTGCTGCAGCTGATCCTGATTCACGTGCAAAGACTGTCTGATAACGGTCTTGATCTTCGAGTTTCTCTTTAATGTATGGCGGCAGCGGCATTTCACCGAGATCGTCCAGGACATTTTCAAGAATACCGTCATAGATTAATTTCATATGATGGATACCTTCTTCGAATTTAGCCGTACATTCTGCAACAAGTTTACATTCGCCGAAAGTAATTCTCGTACCGACGCTGATTTTTTTCGAAGGACGAATTAACACTTCATATCCGTCGTCTGTAGGTTTTAACAGCAGCATTTCAATTTTCGCGCCTGTTTCTTCTTTAATGCCGAACAGTCTTGCAGGCAGTACTTTAGTATCGTTTAATACGAGTACATCGCCGGCTTTAAAGTAATCAGCAACATCGTAAAAGTGTTTATCGCTAATCTCGCCTGTAGTTTTATTAACAGCAAGCAGTCTTGAATTCGTACGTTCTTTTAACGGTGTCTGACCGATTAAATGCTCGGGCAAATGAAAATCAAATTCATCTAATTTCATGTATTTCCTCCTAAAACAGCTTAATCCATATCTGTATTTTTAAAATACTCGAAGGATTTCGCTGTGGCCTTACGCCCTCTCGGTGTACGCTCTAAAAATCCGCGTTGTATTAAATACGGTTCATATACATCATTTAAAGTGATGACTTCTTCACCTATCGACACTGCTACAGTTTCTAGTCCAACGGGACCGCCGCCGTATGTATCGATAATTGTCCGCATAATTTTATGATCGATCGGCTCAAGACCTTCCGGATCCACTTCAAGCACTTTAAGTGCATAGTTTGTCGTATCCAGCGTAATTGCTTCTTCACCTTTAACCATCGAGAAATCTCTGACACGGCGAAGCAGCCTGTTGGCAATCCTCGGTGTACCGCGTGATCTTCTCGCCAGCTCATCCAGACTGTTCTCCGGAATAGCCACTTCAAAAATATCCGCTGTACGTTCGACAATCATCTTCAGACTGTCAAGATCGTAATACTGCAGTCTTAACTGCACACCAAAACGATCTCTCAGCGGTGCTGATAAACTTCCGAAACGCGTCGTTGCACCGACAAGTGTAAACGGCGGCAGATCGATACGAATACTTCTCGCTTCGTCTCCCTGACCGATTACTACATCGATAAAGAAATCCTCCATTGCAGAGTATAAAATTTCCTCAACAAAACGCGGCAGCCTGTGAATCTCATCGATAAAGAGTACGTCACCCGGTTCTAAACTGGATAAAATCGCAGCGAGGTCACCGGCACGTTCTACGGCCGGTCCGGATGTCGTTTTAATGTTGACGTTCATTTCAGCAGCGATAATGTTCGCAAGAGTCGTCTTACCAAGACCCGGCGGACCGTGCAGAATTACATGATCCAGCGCTTCTTCTCGCATTTTTGCCGCCTCGATAAATACACTCAAATTACTTTTAAGTGCATCCTGTCCGATGTATTGCTGCAGTTTAGACGGACGGAGTGACAGCTCAAGCGATACTTCATCACTTTGTTCATGTTCATCTAAAATACGTTCATCCATTACTTCACCCCGTTTAATTTAGTAATAGTTTCAGTCCAAGTTTCACTGCTTCATCGACAGAAGCGATTTCTTCTTTCGCAAGTTTCTTCTCAATACGTGTCAATTCACGTTTCGAGTAGCCGAGCACTTCAAGTGCCATCAGCGCTTCTTCAACATATGATGAAGCAACCACTGACGCAGTTTCAGCCGGCGCCGACATTTCATCAGGCTTAAGCTTGCCTTTTAAGTCCAGAATAATCTGGCTTGCAGTCTTTTTCCCGATACCCGGAAACTTCTGCATAAAGGCATTATCTTCTCTTTCTATTGCGCTTATAATTTCGTTTGGCGTTGCTGCAGCAAGTATAGCCAAGGCACTCTTAGGACCAATACCGGTCACTTTCAACAATGATTTAAACATCGATTTTTCGCTTTCACCGGTAAACCCGTAAAGCGTGTGCGAATCATCTCTGACAATAAGCTCTGTAAAAATCGTCACATCCGTATTGATATAGCGTTCAAGACGAAACGGATTCGGTACGAGCAGTATATACCCGATGCCGCCCGTTTCCACCGTCACTCCGACTGGTTTTACTTCCGTTAACTTACCTTTTATATACTGATACATTTATAATCACCTATTCTACAAATTCAAACTCTCCGCCTAAAATTCGTACGATGTTTCCTGCTTGTATACCGCGGTCGCGAAGTGCATCATCGATACCCATTGTACGCATTTGTCTCGCGAATCTGCGGACTGCGGCTTCACGAGTGAAGTCAGTCATCATAAACAGACGTTCAATTGCTCCGCCTGATACAACGTAAGCTCCATCATCATCACGTGAAATTACAAATTGATCCGGATCTTTTTCGTGACGGTAAACAACGCGGCTTTCCGTCTCGATTTCTTCTTTAAGAACCGGTTGTTCTTCAAGCATATCTGCTACTTTATAAAGAAGCTGGTCAATATTTTCACCAGTTGCTGCTGATATTTGCACAATCTCGCTTTCAGTATCGATACCGTTAATAAAGTTATTAATAATCTCTTGATCATGATCAATTAATTCTATTTTATTCAGTGCGATAACTTCAGGACGTTCTAACAGCTCTTCGTTAAACAGCGCCATTTCATTGCGGATTGTTTTATAATCCTCAATTGCATCTCTGCCGTCAGTTTCAGAAATATCTACGACGTGCACAAGTACTTTTGTACGCTCGATATGACGAAGGAACTGGTGTCCAAGTCCTGTACCGTCGGAAGCTCCTTCAATAAGTCCAGGCATATCAGCCATAACAAATGTACGGCCGTCTTTTGCCTGTGCAACACCCAGGTTAGGTTGCAGCGTTGTAAAGTGATAATCTCCGACTTTCGGTTTCGCCTGAGAAACAGTTCCGAGCAATGTTGATTTACCCACACTCGGGAAACCGACAATGCCGACATCCGCCATCATTTTAAGTTCAAGTGTAATTTCAAGCTCACGTCCAGGTTCGCCGTTTTCTGCGAAATCTGGTGCCGGGTTACGACTTGTAGCAAAACGGGAGTTACCTCGTCCACCGCGTCCGCCCTTAGCAATTACTGCCTGCTGACCGTGTTCAACAAGATCGGCAATTGTTTCACCGTTCTCAGTATTTTTCACTATAGTGCCTGGTGGTACTTTTAAAACTAATGGCGCACTGTTTTTACCGTGCATATTAGAATTCATTCCATTTTCTCCGTGTGTTGCTTTAAAGTGGCGCTGGAATCTGAAGTCCATTAATGTTCTCAGGCCTTCATCGACTTCCATAATAATATCTGCACCGTTACCGCCGTCTCCTCCTGATGGTCCGCCCATAGGAATATATTTCTCTCTGCGATATGCTACCAGACCGTTACCGCCGTTACCTGCTTTCAAGTGTACGGATACGTAATCTATAAACATAACACTCACCTCCATATAATTAATCTCTATTTAAAATTATAACATTCATAAAAAAAGACATCAGCAGAAGCTGATGCCACAAAATTATTATTTTGCTTCCTGATATACAGAAACACGTTTTTTGTCGCGTCCGAAACGCTCGTATTTAACAACACCATCAATTTTTGAGAATAATGTGTCGTCTCCACCGCGTCCTACGTTTTCACCTGGGTGAATTTTAGTACCGCGCTGACGGAATAAAATAGATCCGCCTGTTACGAATTGTCCATCTTGTCTTTTAGCACCAAGGCGTTTTGATTCAGAGTCACGACCGTTTCTAGTCGACCCAACACCTTTTTTCGATGCGAAGAACTGTAAGTCTAATTTAAACATTGATATACACCTCACTCATACTCAAGTTTTATAAATTCGTTATATTCAGATTCAATAGTAGTCAATGATACAATCATTGTTTCCAAGATCAATTGAACTTTGTCATCGGATGCATTTTCAAGCTTAACGCTTAAGTATCCACCTTCTTCGGCCATGTCTACGGCCGGCTCGTAATCAGTCAGCGCATAAAGCGCATTAACACAACCAAACACAACTGCCGAAGCACCTGCACATACGAGATCTTTTCCGTGGACATCAAAGTCCGCGTGGCCGCTCATCGTAAATCCGGTAATATGCTGTTCACTGTTACGTGCAACGATAACTTTAATCATTATGCGTTGATCTTGCCGATTGTTAATTTAGTATAAGGCTGACGATGACCTTGTTTACGGCTGTAGTTTTTTCTGCGTTTGAACTTGATAACGTTAATCTTCTTACCGCGTCCATGCTTTTCAACTGTAGCTGTAACAGTAGCACCTTCAATTGTAGGAACTCCAACTTTAACGCTGTCGCCTCCAACAAAAAGTACTTTGTCAAACGTGAATTCAGCACCTGCTTCAACCTCTAGTTTTTCAACGTAGATTGATAGACCTTCTTCAACTTTTACCTGTTTACCACCTGTTTCGATGATTGCAAACATACTTACACCTCCTATTATTTAAGACACGCCACTATAGGTGGGATAAATCCTCTTTTACCTATATATGTGCGGTTGACGTTTACGTTTCATCAACTACTGTATTATATAAAATTTATATCAAAGTGTCAATTGATTCTACGCAATTCTTTTCGCACTTTAGCCGTTTGAATCGCAAGGACATAAAGGATGACGAAAAACAGCGCACTGACCAGTACACTCGGTATTGCACGAAGCGCGATATAGTCAAAGAACGGCATCGCTATAAAGTCGAGTAAACTATAAACTGCGTACTGATATAAATCGAATAAAAATGTATTCAGCAGCACCACAAACGCCATGGCTACAAAATCTCTGTAAAACACTCTGAATGCAGTCTGCATAAATACTACGAATGCTATAAAACCGAATATGTGAATTCCGTACAGCGAACCGATGTAAATATCGAGCATCAAGCCGAAAAGAATTGCAAAAAACATGCTGATGCGGGGTCCTGCATAAATTGTTAAGAGCAGAATGTACATAAACAGCAACTTCGGTACGAAGTATACTTCAACACCAAACATTGTCATCGGACTGAAGCTGGTAAAAGCTATGTCAACATACATTAATATGACACCAATTATAAAAATTACTATCGTCTGCATCGTATCAGTCCTCCAATGATTCAGGGTCGCGTTTTAGGACAAACACGTTATCCACATCATTTAAGTCACTGTTCATTTGCACGTATGCATTTTGACTCAGTCCGTATTCATCATTTTCAACTTCTACTACTTTACCGATAACTATGCCTTCAGGGAAAGCACCTGTCAGACCCGAAGTATAGACTTCATCGCCTTCATCAAGCTTTACCTTACTCTTAATATTTTCAACTACGAGCACATCTTTTTCAGTATCGAAGTTGCGGATGTTACCATAGACCGCCTCATCGTTATGTCTTACTTCAACAGACATATTATTCTGTGATGCATTCGTCGAAATCATCTCGATAAAACTTGAATTGCCGTTTACTCTCGTGACAATACCGATTAATCCTTCCGACGTCGACACTGCCATACCTTCTTCAATGCCATCTTTTTCACCCTTATCTATGGTAAAGGATTCGAGCCACTGATCCGGCGCACGTGAAATCACACGAGCGTTGACTGTTTCGTAAGCCATACTGGAACTTACTTCAAGTGATTCACGCAATTCTTCATTTTCAGCTGCCAGACGTTCATTATCAGCCTGCATCTGCGGCAGCATATCCAGCTGCTCCTTCAGCGCTTCGTTTTCTTCAAGTGCACTGAAACTTCCCGTAATGCCGGAAAATATATTTCCAATAAAACTGAACGGTGCATCGACAACCTTTTGAGTCGCAGCGACCGTATCACCGGTGAATTGTTCCGCTTTCGTTGTGGAATCTCTGTCCGACAATGAAAAACCGATTAGTGCAATTAATACTACTATGCCAAACAGCACGATCAACATGCGGTTTCGATTAAAAAACTTAGTCACTCTCATGCCGCCCCCAAAAATTAATATCTGGGTAAATAATACCACATTTGATGTCAGACAATAAACTAATGTTGATAGAGTTCTCTAATATCTCTGAGTCTTTCTGTGAAAGTTTTTAAATCCTCATCAGCTACTGCAAGAGATATACGGATATAGTCTTCTGCCCGCCCACCGAAAGGTTTCCCAGGAGTAACGAGAATTGACTGCTCTTTAAGCAGATGCGCAACAAAACTCTCACCGTTAAAGCCCGGCGGAACTTTTATCCAGCCGAATATTCCACCCTGTATGGGTTCGATCGGAATATTTAAATTAAGCAATGCTTCATTAATAAAGTCTTTACGCTGTTTAAATATTTCGTTCTGTGCAGGAATTAGCGTGTCCGCATTGTCGAGAGCTGCGATTGCTGCATCCTGTGTGACACCGAAGACACCCGCATTTGTATGATCCTGAAACTTATTTATACTTTCAATCATTTCTTTATTACCTGCTGCAAAACCGATTCTGTACCCCGACATATTAAATCCTTTAGACAGCGAATAGATTTCCATGGATACTTCAAATTCAGGATCGCTCGTCAAAATGCTCGGATGAGTTCCGTTAAAGCCGAACGCTGAATATGCAAAGTCATGAACAACCTGTGTTTTTGTTCCTTTAAATCTTTGTATCACGTCGTCAAAGAATGATTTGTCCGCTGAGGCGCCCACTGGATTAGACGGATAGTTTAAATAGATAAGATCCGTTTCTTTAAGTTCAGATTCCAATGAATCAAAATCCGGCAGATAGCCATTCTTTTCATAAAGCGGCATATCAACCAATCTCGCCTGTGCAAGTTCCACTGCAGTAATGTAATCTGCATAGCCCGGATTCGGGAGCATTATGCCGGCTCCCGGATTGACATGTGCCAAAGGAAAGTTCACCAGTGCATTTTTTGTCCCGAACAGTATCGCGATATTTTCATCTTTAAGATCAACATCATACGTTCTTTTGTAAAACCTTTTAATGCTGTCCTTTAGTTCAGGTTTGCCGCGGAAAGCACCGTACTTCTGATTCTCTTCTTTATCGATTGCTGTCTTTACTGCATCTGTGATGACTTTCGGCGTCTTGCCGTCAGGTATACCAACCGCAAGGTTTAACAGTGGTTTATCCCCGACTTCCAGCTCAGCATTCATCATACTGCTGAAGTAGCTCGGGCTTAATGAGTTTAGTAGTTCACTCGCCATTTACTCGTCCTCCTCCGGTTTATCGAACCCTTTAAAGTCAGCATCGATAACTTCATTAAATTCATCTGACTCAACTGCTTTAATTAAGTCTTCTTCCACTTTAGAACCGGTATCGTCACCATTAATGACAATTTGATTTCTGAAGTTTTCGTTCATATTTTCCAAAGTTAACGCATCATCGAGATTCATTTCGCTCGCGAGTGCAAAGTTACCTGGCACCAGCGATAGTCCGATCTGCTCAACACTTCTCGGCAGCTGGCCCGCATCCTGATAAATAAACTCAAGATTTTTCTTATTATCAATAATATCCGCTTCGTCGATAGCGAACATATCGGCATCTTCACTAATTTTAATTAATCCTGCATCCTGCAGCGTTAAAAATCCGCGACTGGAGTTAACAGGGTCTAGAGGCAACGCCACTTCACTGCCCGATTTGATATCTTCCAGTGAACTGAATTCACTGCTGTACAGCCCCATCGGCGCTGTCGGTACCTGAATGATATTTTTTAAATTCGCACCATTCTCTTCATTAAAACTGTCCATAAAGAGTACATTCTGGAACAGGTTCGCATCAAGTTCTCCGTTAGCGAGTGCATTGTTCGGCTGAATGTAGTCGCTGTATTCAACTATTTCAACAGAATAACCCTGCTCTTCCAGTACAGGTTTAAGTGCAAAAGATGCCATGTCTGCAAACGGACCGCTAGAAGCCCCGATAGTGATAACTTCTCCTTCTCCTTCATATAGAAGAATACTGGTACCGGTAATAACAACTAGTGTACCGATTAAAAATATAATAATTCCGCGCATTTATCTTTCCTCCGCTCTGTTAGAAATAAAGTCTCCGGCCCACTGGACAATCTGAACGATAATAACAAGAACTATTACTGTAACAATCATCGTTAATGTATCGTAACGGTAATAACCGTATCTGATAGCAAGGTCACCGACCCCGCCGCCTCCGACAACACCGGCTGTAGCACTGAATGCAATGATTGAAATAATCGTCAGTGTTATTGCCTGAGTGATACTCTTTTTAGCTTCCGGCAGAAGAACATCCGTCACGATTAAGTATATCGGAGCTCCGCCTGCGATACTTGCTTCAATGACACCATCTTTCACACTATTAAAGCTTGATTCAACAAGACGTGCAAATAGCGGTACAGCAGCAATGGACAATGCAACACTGGCAAAAACAGGTCCGTGTGAAGCATTAACAAGCCATGTTGCGAACGGCATAATAGCCACTATCAAAATAATAAAAGGAAAAGACCTGACTATGTTCACGAGCCATCCGAGTGTGGCATTTAGCGGTTTTATTTTAAAGAGCAGCGGATGCTGTGTAATATATAGCAGAATGCCGAGCGGCAGACCAATCAGTACTGCAAAAAATATTGAGATTGAGACCATGAGTGCCGTCTCAAGCAGTGCACGGTACAGTAATGGCCAAAGCTGACTGAAGTTATCCAATATAACCCACCCTTTCTATTCCTGAAGTATTATCGATATGTGTTTTAAGACGCGCGATTTCTTCAACGTTGCCGGAAACCTGGAACATTAAAAATCCAAGCGGCTTTTCTTTAATATATTCGATTCTCCCGTTTAAGATACTGATGCTTAAATCAAAATCTCTGTAGAGTTGATTTAAATAATTCTCCTCAGCATTTTCACTTAAGAACTGAATTGTAATGACTTGGTTTTCAAGCGTTTCCTTAATTTGGGCAGGTACTTCGAAATTATATATTTCCTGTACGAAATCCTTCGTAATTTCTTCTTTTGGATGGCTGAACACACTGTATGTATCGCCGCTTTCAATAATTTCACCGGCAGACATTACACCTACACGGTCGGCAATTTCTTTAATGACTTCCATTTCATGAGTAATGATAACAATCGTAATGCCGAGTGATTTGTTAATACTCTTCAGCAGATTTAAAATACTTTTCGTCGTATCCGGATCAAGTGCGCTCGTTGCTTCATCGCACAGCAGAATATCAGGGTTATTGGCAAGAGCTCTTGCGATACCGACACGCTGTTTCTGTCCGCCGCTTAAATTAGCAGCATTGATACTCGATTTATCGCTTAAACCAACGAGATTCAGCAGTTCTTCGATTCTTCCCGGAACATCTTTTTTATTGTATTTGCTCGCTTTTAATACAAATTCAATATTTTCATATACTGTCTTCGACTCAATTAAATTAAACTGCTGGAAAATCATGCCAATTTTCTGACGGCGGATACGCAAATCTTTAGATGACAGTTCTGTAAGATTATCATTGCCGACGATCACTCTGCCTGTCGACGGTTTTTCAAGTAAATTAATCAATCTTACAAGGGTACTTTTACCAGCTCCGGAATATCCGATTAAACCGTAAATTTCACCAGTTTCAACTTTTAATGAAGTCGGTTTTAATGCTTCAACATTTCTTCCTTTTAAATGATACGTTTTTGAAACGTTATTCAGCTGAATGCTCATGTGTTCCCTCCTATGTATATTAAAAAAACCATTTATCAATATAGACAAATGGCGTTTTGTGATTATCTTCCAAGCCGCTGCCTGCAGGAATTAGCACAGTACTTAAAAAGCCTGTTGCTGAGACTTCACAGGGCCTGATCCCTCCGTCTCTCTGGATAATTTCATATTTAATTGTATTTCATACTAGAGTAACCTGAATGAATTGTCAAACTATTATTAATAATTGGTTATCAGCGAGATTCTACCATACCTTTAAAGATAAATTTCCCTCGGCAGTGTCTGCAAATATACCGTTTGTTATAACCCTTTACCCTTTTGGTAAATTGATAGCTGCATTTCTTGCACTCGTATAAATAAGCTTGTCCTTTATATTTATAAGTTCTGGTTTTGGCAATGCCGAGACGCTCAAGTGTTTCTTTAAATTCGCGATCTGAATCCCTGTATGGTTTCTTTAATGTGTATAGTGCGTAATGCACGCACTCATGATAAAGAACATCGAGAATCGTTTCCGCAGAATTATTATTGAGAAAACTGTCGGACATCACAATCTCTTTTGAGACAACTTTCCTGTTCTGTAGCTTCATTTGAAATGCCCCGAGTTTTGATTTCATTCTTTTTGATACTCTAATTGGAATCTCGAGTTCGATTCCGAAATTCTCCTGGAGAAATTTATCAGCATATCTCTGTAATTCTTCACTGTTCATAAAATGTTCACCTTCTTAATGTTTTAACTGCCTTAAAAAAGGCAACAAAAAAAGGGAGATCTAAAATCTCCCTAACAGATAAATAATATAATATGATATCTAGGCCAAAGGCACTATCGAAGAACGAGTTAGTTAATGATATGAAGAGTATAGCTTTAACTTATGTTTGTTCGTTCTGTTATGTATTTCTTAATGTATTTTCATTATATTTTAATGTTCGGAACATTTCAAGGTTATTGGCCTTTTTATTTCACTTTGTAACGTGTTTGTAATAAACATGGTAATATTTCCATGAAATTCATTACCTTTAGTGTAATTATATACTATTAACTGAAATACAGAAAGTACCTAATTGAAATTAAAGTTTAAATATTTCATTTACTGCAATCACAATATGCATGTCCACTGTGATATCTTTATGACCTTCGCCGGTAAATGTTTTAACCTGCTCTTCATCAGCATGCCAGCCAAGCGGCGACATTGAGATGAGATCTTTCAGGGAATCAGCGTCCAGCGATCTGGAATACGTAATACGCTCCTCAATGACAACATTAACATTTCTCTTCAGCAAATCAAGTGTGTCGGTATTCTCATATTCACTTTCCTCTGTATTGCTGAACAGTTCTGTACGCAGTTCTTTCAAATAGCCGGTGCCGGGAATGACTTTTATAATAATTCCGTCATCCGTTAAAATCCGCTTGAACTCTGAATAGTTCGCAGGCGACAGGAAATTCAGTATAAATTTGCATGAACCGTCGGCAAAAGGCGGGTTCGCGAGATCTCCGACAACCCAGACTTGTCCCTCATAATTTTTAGCAGCCATCAGGACGCCTTCTTTTGAAATATCCAGACCGATACCTGTCAGTTTTTTATCGCTTACTTCATTCATTATTTTTTCAAGGTGAGAACCTTCACCCGAACCCGCATCAAACAGCAATGCATCCTCAGTTAATTCATTGTCGATTAATGCAGCTATTTTTTGATGAATCGGTGCATATAACTCAGCGTCGCAGATGATTTTTTGGCGTGCTTCAAATAATGCATCATCGTACTGTGTATTCACGGGCTTCTGAAGCAGATTCACATAGCCCTGTTTTGCGAAGTCAAAAGTATGATTGTTAGTACAGACTATACTTTTCAACTCTCTGACTTCGACAGACTCATGACAAAGCGGACATCTTAACTTCCCGCTTATACTTTGTGCTGTTGACGCACTTCTTTCTCTTTTCTTCATTTATATTCCCCTGCCTGAACTTTGATTAAAATAATAATATGATTATTCCTACCGCAAAAAATACTGTTCCGATCATTGCCGGAATAAATGCTGTGACAGTCTGTATTTTCGCGCCGCCAATTAAACAGCGTTTAGGTTTATCCGGATCATATAATACAGACAGCT
>JBQDHL010000005.1:0-4825 GCA_052093725.1 Jeotgalicoccus sp.
TGCCAGCAGCTGGAATATCCGGATCTATTTTAATCGTGTATGATTTTTCATCTGCTGCGATTTTCTTCGCCGCTTCAAGCAGTGCACTCACGACTTCTTTGTCTTCGTAGTCACAGACAAAACCGCGTGAAGCATAGCACATCGAAAAGATGGTTTTCGGGACTTTTTTAAACAATAAAAGCGCTGCGCCTTTGACTTCACCGTTACGACCGACAGCAATCCGTCTCGAGTACCATCCTGTCAGTTCTTTTGAACCGGCCCATGATGTCAGCTGAAGTAAATCGCCCGCAGGGTGTGACATAACAAACTCATCGTGCATTTCATCTGTAATATTTAATAGTTCAACCATAATTTCTCACCAATCATTTCTCTATTATTTCTGATATAATATACCCCAAAAGGGAGCGTGCAAAAATGAAACAGATTATTTTAATTTTATTTGCAGCGTTTAACATTTACAGCTTTATAAATATTTCGATGTCATACCAGCATGACGAGCTTATTGCTCTGCTCAGCACGAGAATTATCTTTATGGCAATCTCCATCATACTATCCACCTTATTCCTAATCGCCGGTGCATCTAAAAGCATAAAGATTTTAGCTGCGGCAACGATTCTGACAGGATTTCTGCATTTCATTTCTATCCTGTTAACTTACATTTAATTTCTTCAATATTGTAGCACATTTTAATATACAGTTCTTTTGAAATCATCTGTCTTAGGAGTAGATAAACATGAGAGATCTCGGAATTTATTTCGGCACATTCGCACCGTGCCACGTTGGTCATTTTGAACAGATCGTCAGAGCGAAAAGGGAAAACAAGCATGTCGTGGTTATTATAAGCGGATACAAAGACGACCGAGGAGACAATATTGGCATGAATCTTGAACACCGCGCCCGGGCGATGCGCCAGCTTTTAAAGAACGACAGTAATGTTTCCATTCTGCAACTCGATGAAACAGACATTCCCCGATATCCTGCGGGCTGGGAACCGTGGCTCGAGATGCTGGAGAGTTTAATCCGTCAAAGTAAAGATGCCTTGGATTTCGAGGTGCAGAGTGCGACATTTTATATGGGAGAGAGCGATTATCTCGAACCCCTAGAGAGCTATTTCTCTAAAAAATGGCAGCACATTGATATTCATATGACTATGGTCGACAGAAAGATTCTCGGTATCAGCGGAACTGAAATCAGAGAGACACCTATTTTAAACTGGGATTACGTCACCCGGCCTTTCCGGCGCTTCTTCGTTCAGAATGTTTTAGTCACCGGTTCACCGAACAGCGGAAAATCGATGATTATTGAAGATCTCGCACGGAGATATTCGACGAGTTATTCCATTGAATACGCCGCAGAGTATTTCGATGACCATCAGCTGAAGTCGCCTGATCTTGATGCAAAAGATTTTCACGCCATCGGCATCGGCCAGTTCGAACTGAATCGGCGCCATATTCATTCCAATGCAACACGCAAAATTTTTTTCGCCGATACAGATGTCCTGTATTCAAAAGTTCATAATATGCTCGCGGCTCACGATGAACAGGAATACGTAAATCAGATTTTCGAACATTACATCCATCTTCAGACATGGAGTCTGATTTTAATTATGCCCCCGGCTGAAGATGCTTCTGATTACGATCAAAAATTTTATACGCTGCTTTTAGAACAGCTGGAGCATTATAATTTAATGAAGAATGCAGTCGTTTTAGATGATACATATCTGAATAATTATCTGCGCGCCCATGCTCTGATTGATGAAATACTAAAAGAAAGAAAAGATAACTGAATTTAATGATATTTCTGTTATAATGTAATTTACAATTTATTTATACAGGAGGAATCGCCATGCAAGAAGAATTACTGCTTACTCCGGGACCAACACCAGTTGCCCGACGCACCTATCAAGCAATGTCTCAAGGTATTTTCGGTCACAGAACCAGCCGTTTCAAAGAAATGTCAGCTGATATTCAGGCCAGACTTCAACCTATATTCGGCACGGATAACCCCGTCGCTGTACTGACTTCATCAGGCACCAGTGCACTTGAAGCAGCGATGGTCAATCTCGTTGATGACGGAGATACGGTTGTCTTAATCGTCAGCGGCGTATTCGGCGGAAAATTCGCAGATATCGCGGGACGCTACAGCTTTAATGTACATATCTACGATGTGACATGGGGAGAAGCTGCTGATCCAGAGGCATTTAAAGAGTATCTTAAAGGGCTCGATAATGTAACCGCAGTATTTACTCAGGCATGTGAAACCTCCACATCTGTACTTCACCCGCTCACTGAGCTTGCTGAAGTCGTTCATAATTATAATGAAGAAACGCTGTTTATCGTCGATGCAGTCAGTGCACTTGGCGGAGCCGACATGAACATGCAGCGCGATAACATCGATTGCATAGTTTCAGGCAGTCAGAAAGCAATGATGCTGCCTCCGGGCCTTGCATTCGTTGCTCTTAACGATAGAGCGCTCAGCAAAGTGAACAGCTCACGCCAAGGACGCTATTATCTCGATTTAAAAATGTATTTTAAGTCTCTGGAAGTGGATTATACGCCGCAGACACCGGCTGTAACTCTGTACCAGGGACTGGATGACGTGCTCGATATGATTCATGAAGAAACAATCGAAGAAGTATTTCTTCGTCATAAAAAAATGCAGAAAATGCTACGCCGCGGTATCGAAGCACTGGATCTTGAGCTTTTTGTAAAAGAAGAGTCTGCCTCTCCTACAGTGACAGCAGTAACTTCGACACCTGAAGAAATTTCACACATTAAAGATGAACTGGATAAAAATTATAATATTTCTGTTGCTGGCGGTCAGAAAGACCTCGCTGGAAAAATTATCCGCATCGGCCACATGGGCTTTATGTTCCCGAAAGATATGCTGGCTATATTAAGTGCCTTGGAAGATATTTTAAGCACGCTGCGCAATAAAAATTACTACGGCAAAGCCTTAACTGCCGCTCAGGAGAGTTTATATGACGAAGCATAACGTAATTGTATTGGATCCTGTAAGCCAGGATGGTATACAGGAACTTATTGATAATGATAACTTCAGTGTTACACGCCAGGAAGGTTTATCGGAATCACAGATCATCGATATCATTCATGATTTCGATGCTGTGATTGTCCGCAGCCAGTCGAAAATTACAGAACGTATTATTCAGCACGCTAAAAAACTTAAGATGATTGCACGTGCAGGTGTCGGAGTCGATAATATCGATATCGATGCTGCGACTAAGCACGGGGTCATCGTCGTTAATGCCCCTGAAGGGAATACTATTTCAGCGACTGAGCACACGCTCGCAATGATGCTGTCGATGGCACGTGATATACCGGAAGCATATAAAGAACTTACGGCAGGTGAATGGAACCGCGGTGCTCATAAAGGCGTTGAGCTTTACGGCAAAACACTCGGCATTATCGGTGCAGGAAAAATTGGATTCGGCGTAGCCAGACGTGCTAAAAGTTTCGGCATGAAAATCGTCGCATTTGACCCGTATTTATCCGACGAAAAAGCCCGCGACAATGAAATCGTTAAAATGGAAGTTGATGAAGTAGCAGCGGCAGCAGATTTTATTACTGTTCACACTCCACTTACACCTCAGACAAAAGGTATTATCGGCGCTGACTTCTTCAGTAAATGTAAAAAAGAAGGCGTCTATCTGATTAACGTCGCACGCGGAGGCATTATCGACGAAGACGATCTACTGGTAGCACTCGATGCAGGTATCGTAAAAGGTGCAGCTCTCGACGTGTTCGTTACAGAACCCCCGGAAAATACTGCACTGCTCACACACCGCCGCACTGTGGTGACACCGCATCTCGGTGCATCGACAGCCGAGGCTCAGGAAAAAGTTGCAGTGAGTGTATCAAATGAAATAATCGAGTACTTTGAAGACAATAAAATTACTCACGCGGTTAACGCACCCCGTGTCAGTGATTCTGTTACAGAAGAACTAAAACCGTATATGTCCATCGTGAAACATTTAGGACAGTTCGGTATTCAGCTGCTCGAGACACCGCCGCAGGAAGTAAAAATTAAATACCATGGAGATATCGCTGTCGATGACACGAGTATTCTGACGCGCACGTTCGTAACTAACATGTTAAAGCCCCATTTCGGTGATGAAGTGAATATCATTAATGCACTTTACTACTTAAATGAACGCGACGTAACTTACAAAGTTGAGAAGAAAGCAAAAGCCGACGGCTATACAAACTATCTCGAAGTCGAACTGATCAACGATAACGAGCACGTTACACTTGGTGCTTCAACGATTCCTGGATACGGAGAACGTCTCGTAAAAATTAATGAGTATCCTATAGACTTCAAACCTGAAGAGAATATACTCATAATCGAGCATACAGACCGCCCCGGCATTATCGGTGAGCTCGGTGCACTACTTGGCGAAGATAAAGTCAACATCGCTTCAATGCAGCTTGCACGCCTATCTAAAGAAGGCGATGCCATGGTTCTCTTCATACTGGACAATCAGGTCAATGAAGAAACACATGAAAAAATAAAAGATATCTTAAATATTCATAAAGTACACACGATTAAACTGGGATAAAATCAAAATAACACGAAGGCAGTCTTTCCTCATATCTATCTCTTCATTAAATATATAAAAGAATGCCCTCCAAGTCTTAAGATTCGGAGGGCATTCTTTTATGCATCTATTTTATTTAACAAGCTTCTCAACAAGTTCCGGTACTCCAAGTACATCTTTCAGCATCTGTTCTTTTGGTACATTCAACTCTTCGAATGTGCTGATAATATCATCGCCCGTCAATCCCGTCAGCGTCGCAATAAATGCTGC
>JBQDHL010000005.1:4925-46294 GCA_052093725.1 Jeotgalicoccus sp.
TCAAAACATCTTTCTTCGCTTAAAAACACACCGTCAACATCAAACAGTATCGTTGTCATGAGAACACTCCAGTATTTTTTTATATATTGCCAGTTTCTCACACCACTTTAATCTTGTCGACTATTTATACAAATTTTCAGGCAACTTGAACTTTTTCGTCATAAATGAATAATGTGTTTTAAATTTCACGGATTTGTAATATGATAAACGGTAGATTGTAAATTTATCGCATAGTTCTTTAAGCATAAGTAAAGTTTGTAAATTTAATATTATATGGAGGACTCTTTATGTCTCTTAGTCCAATGGAAGTTATCTTTATGTTCGTCGGAGGACTTGGTATCTTCCTGTACGGTATTAAACAGATGGGTGACGGCCTGCAGGCAGCTGCCGGCGACCGTTTACGGGATATTTTAAACCGTATGACATCCAATCCTGTCAGAGGTGTTGTCGCAGGTGTTCTTATTACGGTTTTAATTCAAAGCAGCTCGGGCGCCACTGCCATTACTATCGGTTTAGTAAGTGCAGGTTTCCTGTCACTCAGACAGGCAATCGGTGTTATTTTAGGTGCCAATATCGGTACGACAGTTACAGCATTTATTATCGGACTTGATATTGGAGCGTATTCGCTACCGATTCTCGCTGTAGGTTCGTTTATGCTGTTCTTCTTCAAATCCAACCAGGTTGTTAACGTTGGTAGAGTCCTTTTCGGCTTCGGGGCGTTATTTTACGGTCTCGAATTAATGGGCGACGGTGTAGGACCGCTTGCCGACCTGGAATATTTCCAGAATATGATGCTTGCAATGAGTGATAATTCGTTCCTTGGACTGGCAGTCGGTATTATCCTGACAGTTATAGTCCAGAGTTCAAGTGCAACTATTGCCATCCTCCAAAACTTCTATTCCAACGGTATGGTTGATTTGCAGGCAGCACTTCCTATTTTGCTCGGCGACAATGTCGGTACAACGATTACTGCAGTATTAGCAGCGCTTGCCGGTTCAATTGCCGCAAAACGCGCAGCACTAGTACACGTTACATTTAACATCATTGGTGCAACAATATTTATGATACTGATGCCGATATTTGTAATATACGTCGGCCATCTTGAGGATTTATTCAGTCTGAATAAACCAATGACTATCGCTTTCGCTCATGGTTCATACAATATTATCAATACGTTGATTCACCTGCCATTTGTCGGTGCTCTTGCGTGGTTGGTTGTTAAAATGGTCCCTGGCCGAGATTTCTCAGAAGACTTTACACCCAAACATTTAGATCCGCTCTTATTAAAACAATCACCTAGCATTGCCATTCAGGGCGCACAAAGTGAAGTTAAAAATCTAGGTGAATTAGTACTTAGCACTTTACAGGATTCACGTCAATACAGCGATAAGCAGGATGTCAAGCTTTTCAAACAGATTGAAGATAAAGTTAACGTGGCCGCAACACTGCAGGACGCAATTCGTGCATACCTTCTTGATGCGTCGAAATACGAAATTTCTCAGGATGATACTGAACGTGTCAGCACACTGCTGGAAGTATCTCGTATCCTGCTTAAAGTAAGCTCACAGGCTAAGAATCTAGCTGATCAGTATCATGCCAAGTACGAAAACGATGTTGAACTGTCAGACGAAGCTAAAGAAGGCCTGGAAGACTTGTACAGCCACGTATACGAATCGTTTACGATGTCACTTGAGACTCTTGATGTTTACAATCCTCAAGCTCTCGAACAGGTAATCAGATTAAGTCAGAAATCACACAGAATTGAAAACAAACTCCGTAAAGAACACATCAAGCGTCTTTCAAGAGGCGAATGTTCAACGGACGGCGGCGCACTTTATGTTGAATTAATCAGCAATCTTGAGCGTATCGGCTATAATGCAAGAAACATTACAGAGACAAACTTAAATAACGTTTCAGAAGAGTTCATGAACGACGACTTTACTGTTTACGACTGATATTAAAAAAAGGAACCGGGAATTAATCCCGGTTCCTTTTTTTGTTCTAATATTTATCGAGGTAAGATTCAAGTTCCCATTCCGATACGGTTGCGCGGTAGTCTTCCCATTCCAGCATCTTGTGTTCATAAAATGCCTTGTAAATATGACTGCCGAGTGCTTCTTTTGAAAGTTCGCTGTCACGCATTACTTTTAATGCGTTGTACAGTGTCGACGGCAGATCTTCGACACCATGTTCGCGGCGTTCTTCTCTTGTCAGCTCATAAAGGTTTAAATCTATGGATTCACGAAGCTCCATTTTATTTTTAATGCCATCCAGACCGGCTTTTAAAATCACTGCCAGTGCCAGATACGGATTCGCTGATGGATCGACAGAACGGACTTCCACACGCGTTGATAATCCGCGTGACGAAGGGATTCTCATCAATGGCGAGCGATTCTTTTTACTCCATGCGATGTAGCTCGGCGCCTCATATCCCGGCACCAGGCGTTTGTACGAGTTAACCAGCGGGTTCGTTACCGCTGTGAAGCCGCGTACGTGTTTTAATACACCTGCCATAAAGTATTTCATATCTTCGCTTAAGCCATCTTCTGCAGACTCATCAAAGAATGCATTTTCTTCTCCTTTAAAGAGCGAGACGTTAAAGTGCATGCCATTGCCGTTAATTCCGATTAGAGGTTTCGGCATAAATGTCGCATGCAGATTATGTTTTCTCGCAACAGTTTTAACAACGAGTTTAAATGTCTGGATACTATCACATGCTGTAACAGCATCTGCATACTTAAAGTCAATTTCATGCTGACCTTCAGCCACTTCATGGTGTGATGCTTCAATATCAAAGCCCATATCCTCAAGTTCAATAACGATATCTCGGCGGCAGTTTTCACCTGAGTCCGTCGGTGCTAAATCAAAATATCCGCCCTGATCATTCAGTTCAGTCGTTGGTTTACCGCGTTCATCCAGTTTGAAGAGGAAAAACTCTGGTTCAGGTCCAAGATTGAAAGATGTATAACCAAGAGCTTTCATTTCCTTCAGAACATTTTTTAAGTTCGTACGGGGATCACCTTCAAAAGGCGTACCGTCAATCTTATGGATGTCGCAGATCAGTCGTGCAACTTTATCTCCGCGTGATGTTGTCCATGGAAATACTGTCCACGTATTTAAATCGGGAACCAGATACATATCCGATTCTTCGATACGTGTAAATCCTTCTATTGAAGAACCGTCAAACATCATCTGTCCGTCGAGTGCTTTATCAAGTTGTCTGAATGGCACTTCCACATTTTTTATCGTTCCGAGAATATCGGAAAATTGCAGCCGGACAAACCTTACATTTTCTTCTCGTGCAATACTGACGATTTCTTCTCTGGTTAAACTTTCCATATCCCACGTCCTTAATCTGATTTTTATGTCAATCATGTTGAAAACTCATGAGAAAATATTACCACACACATTTTTCATGCGCAATTGTGAGTTTTTATAAATACAAAAAGGTGCAGATCCGTTACTTGGATCTGCACCTTTTTTACTTAGAAGAAGCTGATTATATTCATAATAAAGACAAAGATAATTATTGCCGGCAGAATAAATCTAAGCAAGAATAACCAGCCTTTAAATATAATATAAGATTTGCTGTCTTTCGTCACATTCAGCTGTTCCATCGTAATACGCTTGTCTAAAATATAACCGACAAAGATTGAAGAGAACAATGCACCAGCAGGCAACAACATATTCGATACTAAGAAGTCTACGTTATCGAATATCGTACCCGCGAAGAACTGAACATCGTTCAGTACACCTTCCGATAAGGCTGATGGAATACCGATAGCAAAAACGATAATTGCATAAATGTAAGTTGTCTTTTTACGTTTCGACTGGTCACCTTTAACGGTATTAGCAACGTTAATTTCAATCATCGAGAACGAAGATGTCAATGTCGCAAATAAGAAGGCAACGAGGAACATCAGATAGAAAACAATTCCAAACGGAATTGCATTAAATATTTCAGGCAGAACGATAAATACAAGTCCAGGACCTTCAACACTTTCCATACCAAATGAAGCAATTGCAGGGAAAATAGCAAGTCCTACCATGACAGAAACCGCGATGTTCAGAAGTACGATATAACCTGCTGATTTCGGCAGATTCTGATCTGCCTTTAAATATGAGGCATATGTCATCATCTGGGTAATCCCAACGCTTAGCGCGAAGAATGACTGACCGAGTGCGAACATTACGCCATTTGCACTGAGTTCGTTGAAATCAGGAGTCAAAAAGTACTTAACCCCTTCCATTGCGTTCGGCAGTGAAAGTGAGCGTACTATTATAAATAAGAACAATATGAACAGAGTCGGCATCATAATTTTAGATGCACGTTCCAATCCTTTTTGGATTCCCTGTGCAACAACGAAAGCTGTTATAAAAATAAACAGTCCTTGAGCAGCAATTACATATACCGGGTTAGTAATGACATCCCCAAGCAGGGTCGTATAGTCGTTAACAGTATATAAATTCAATAAATCTAAGAGTGCAATCAGCAGATAAATTAATATCCAGCCCCCGATTACACTGTAAAACGAGAGCAGCAGCATCGTTCCGAAGTGTCCAATCCACCCGAAAATTCTTAAGCTCTTTTTACCGCTTAAGTATTCGAAACCGTCAATCGGATTTCTTCCCGAGGCGCGGCCAATGACAAATTCACTGATTAACAGCGGCAGACCAATAAGAACGGTAAATAGCAGGAAAACGAATAAAAACGCACCGCCGCCATGTTCAGCAGTCATATAAGGAAAACGCCATACTGCACCGAGACCTATCGCAGAACCTGCAGCAGCCAATATAAAACCTAATTTTGAGTTCCAATTATTTTCGGACAAAACATTACCTCTTTTCTCTTATCAATGTTCGTAGTTTACCACATTAAAGAGCGCTTTTATACACAAAAAAAGCCGGGAGAATCATCTCTCCCGGCTTTCCGGTATATTTCTCAATCAAACTAGTTAGGGTTATCTTCTAGTTCAGGTATTGATTTTTCTAAATACTGGCGGTCTTTATTCGCATTAAAGTGGTCAGCTTTTTCCATCTTAACGTCAGTGACATAGTCAGGCATTTCTACGAAGCTTTCGTAAATACCTTTCTCTACAAGGAAGTTACCTTCCGGGAACTGAACGCCGATGTTGCCGTCTTTAATTGCTGCGTAATAAACAAAGCCCTGGAAAACTCCGTTCTTATTATAAAGAACGACCGCTTCTCCATTTTCAAGCCCTTCACGTCGTGCGTCATTTTCACTCACGAGTATGTCGTAACGCCCCATGTTATTAAATGAATCCTGATCTCCGTAGACCATCGAGTTAAACTGCTTACCGCGTCTCATCAGAAGTTTGAATTCTCCAGCTTTCTTATTGTTATCAGGAATATCCATCGTAATCAGGTTACCTCTGCCGTCCGGTGTCGGACATACGCCACCTTCACATAACCATGCTCCGCCGTACTGATAAACGTCTCCTGCTTTTTTCAGATGCTGAACACCATCATACTGAGGGTTTGCTTTAGCAATTTCATCGCGGATTTCCTGACCTGACTGGAAATCTATTAAATGAGACTCTTCAGGTTTCACACGTTTTGCAAGGTCAACATAAATCTGCCACTCACTGCGTGCTTCGGCAATACGGTTACGGTTCCCTTCAATCTCAGGCGAGAAGTAAATCATACGCTCAGTAGATGTTGAAAGTCCGCCGCCGTCCTGCTCGTAACGAGTTTTCGCAGGAAGTACTACAACTGTTTCTTTCGCATCAAGCAGTGTCGAGGTGTTTAAAATAATATCCTGGTGAACACGGATATCCAGGTTTTGCAGTGCATCTTTTACGAAATCAGGATCCGGCATTGTTTCTAAGAAGTTACCGCCTGACATATAATAAAGTTTAAGTTTTCTTTCATTGTCTTCCGGAAGCATTGCGTTTTCAATTGTAACGCCGACAGTATCCCCCGGCCACTGAGGTAGTTTAAAGTTCCACAGGTCTTCAATACGAGGACGGTTTTCATCGTTGTAATCTCCGCCCGGCAGTGAAAATGGATCCGCACCCATTTCGCCTGACCCCTGTACTGAAGAGTGTCCGCGTAATGGCATAAGTCCTTTATTTTTACCGCCTAACCAGCCGCGTAATAACGCGAGGTTCGATACTTGTGAAATATTGTCTGTTGCGTGTTTGTGCATTGTTAAACCTAGCGCCCAGACCATAACGCCTGTTTTCGCTTTAGCAAGGCTGTTTGATAGTTCAATAATACGTTCTTTATCGATTCCTGATGACTTAATAATTTCGTCCCAGCTTTGAGATTGAACGTTCTCTTTAAGTTCTTCATAGTTGTTTACGTGTTCGTTAACGAACTCGTGGTTTACTGCTGATCCTTCATTTTGCTCTTCAAGGTCGAACCAATGTTTCATAACACCATGCATTAACGCAATATCTCCGCCGATGTTTACTTCGTAGAACTCATCTGCAAGCTCTGTACCGAATAGTGCAGATTCAACTACTGAAGGTACCCAGTAGTTTTCCATTGCAGGTTCTCTGTAAGGGTTAATAACAATAATTTTTGTCCCGCGTTTTTTAGCTTCCATCATATATTTAGTAGAAACTGGTGATGCGTTTGATGCAACACTTCCCCAGAATACTAATACGTCTGTTCCTAACCAGTCCTGGTAGTTACAAGTTGAAGCTCCGACACCTACTGAGCGTTTCATTGCTGATTTACTCGGTGAGTGACAAATACGTGATGCGTTATCGATATGGTTAGTTTCTAAATAACGTGCAACTTTTGCTGCAACATAATAAGATTCATTCGTGATACCACGGCTTGTTAAATAGAATGCATACTGTTTTGGATTGAGTTCTTTCATCTTGCCGGCAACAGTATTCATCGCTTCATCCCACGATACTCTAATGAACTTCCGATCACCTTTACGGCGAATCATCGGATATGGAATGCGTCCAAGTTCACGCAGTTCGCTGCTGTTCATTTTACGTAATTCATTAATATCCTGATGTAAAATCTCAGGCTTGATTGGAGGCGCTGTGTTTAAACGCAGAACGTTAAAGCGTGTTGTACACATGTGAGGGCCGTTTAAAGTCTGATCTTGAAGGCCTGATACACCGAGCGCACAGCCGTCACATACACCTTTTAATATAATATTTTTTGCATAGTTTAAATTGTCTCTGTTTTTCCAAACGATTTTAGCTGTATCTCTCATATGCTGTGGTTTTACTTTAGTTAAACCGAATGGCACAGGACTTACCCATAATTTCGGATCCCACTTTTTAGTCTTATCAATTGGACCCGGATGCAGAGTTTTACCCATGTAGACACTCCCTCTATATTATAATAACTTCATTGTACACTATTTTACGGAAGCGCTGACAACATCCAGCTCATTTTTTTCTTTAAGCTTTTTAATATCCGCTCTGATAAATATAGAGATAATCAGTGCGACAATGAACAGTCCCGCAAAAATATACAGTGACCACGCATAGCTTTGTGTTGCTTCATAAATTCTCGCAACGATGAATGGTCCTGCGAGTCCTGCAGCTGCCCATGCTGTTAAAATATAACCATGAATTGCTCCCAGCTGTTTCGTTCCGAAGATGTCTCCGATGTACGCCGGAATTGCTGAGAATCCACCACCGTAGCATGAAATCATGACGAACAGCAGTAATTGGAACAGCAATGCATTCGTCGTGAAAGGCAATACTGCAAAGATTCCAATCTGCAATACGAAGAACAGCGTATAGAGATTCGTTCTGCCGATGTAATCTGAAATAGATGCCCAAACTAAACGTCCGGCACCGTTAAACACTCCCATAATTCCCACCATGAATGCTGCAGCACCGGCGGATAGCCCTGCGATTTCAACACCCATTGGACTCGCTACTGCAAGAATCGCAATTCCGCATGTCACGTTGATAAAAAGCATCAGCCACATGAAATAAAAGCGTTTCGTCTTAATTGCTTCGTTAGCTGTCAGCTGCGCAAGATCTTTCGGCACAGTCGCAGCACTTTCATCGATAACAACGCCTTTTGGATGATAACCTTCAGGCGGTTTTTCAAGATATAAACTCGATACGAACATTACTGCAAAGTAAATTGCACCGAGAATAAAGAAAGTATTAGGAATTCCCACTGATTCAATCAGCATGCGCATTACCGGACTTGCGATCATCGCAGCAAAACCGAACCCCATGATTGCAAGTCCTGTCGCCATTCCGCGTCTGTCCGGGAACCATTTAACCAATGTTGAAACCGGTGTGATATATCCTATACCAAGTCCTATTCCTCCGAGTACCCCGTAACCTACATATAATAGCCACAGCATTTCAAGCTGTATACCGAATCCTGCAGTAATCATACCTGCTGCAAAAAACACCGTCGAAACCAGTCCGGACTTCCTCGGTCCTTTCGCTTCTACAAAATGTCCCATAAATGCTGCAGAGAGTCCTAAAAATAAAATAGCAATGCTAAACGTAATTGAAACTTGACTCAGCGACCATCCGATTGATTCCTGAAGCGGCGTTGTAAATACACTCCATGCGTAAACTGAACCGATTGAAATATGTATGCCCACCCCTGCGAGTGCAATCAGCCAGCGATTTTTCTTTGTCTGCATGTAAATCCCCCTATTGTTTTGACGGAATTCCTAAAATTGTAATTTCGTCTTAAATGTGATTATATAAAGAAAAAGAAGGCTTTACAATAAGATTCAGAGTAGGAGAGTATATATTATGGAAATCGTTACCACAAATACGATCAGCCGGTATACAGATGGGAAATTCATCGAAATTGAAGATACAATTGCCGAAGAATTTCCACTAACTATATATTTAAATGATGTAGAATTTGCGACTTTAGTCTGCTCGCCGGACGACTTGGAAGAACTCGTTATCGGCTTCTTAGCATCTGAAGGTGCTCTTCGTTCATTTAAAGAAATTGAGTCTATGAACATCGATGAAAGAGGCGGGTTTTGCCACGTCACAGTTTCACGGGAACTGCCGAAAGACTATGGTACCTTTTCAAAACGCGTACTCGGTTCGTGCTGCGGTAAAAGCCGTCAATTTTATTTTCAATCAGATGTTGATACAGCTAAGTTTTCAATGTCGGACACGAAGCTTACACCTGAACAGTGCATCAGTCTGATGAAAGAAATGCAGGAAGAAAGTACAATCTTTAAAGATACAGGCGGTATTCACAACGCGAGTATCGCTTCACCGGACGGCACTATTATTCATAAAGGTGATATCGGCCGTCATAATGCACTCGACAAACTGTACGGATATTGTTTGCAGAATAATATTACCGTTAAAGATAAAGTCATTGTGTTCAGCGGACGTATTTCCTCAGAAGTGCTGACAAAAGCTTCAAAAATCGGCGTCGGCATCGTCCTCAGCAAATCTGCTCCGACTGATCTTGCGATTAAACTTGCTCATGATTTAAATATTACAGCTGCAGGATTTATCCGAGGCAGTTCATTTAATGTATACAGCCATCCATGGCGCATTATCGGCGCGGATGATTTGGAAAGTGAATAATTGAAGTAGAATGAGTCGATTCGGGTAATTGGAGGACAACAGTAAAACCTTGGTGTCCTCCAAACTAAAATAAAAAATCGCACGTGTCTCCACAACGGAGGACGTGCGATTTTATTTACTCTTCACTATAATTTTCTATCTGCAGTTCTCCATATTCCAAACCTAGAGAATTGTAATAACCACTTATTATGCTTGCTATTTTTTCTGCCCATTCTATATCAGTTGCATAGAGGTGTGTCCCCGGTCTCTCCGGGTTCCAGCGCATGCGGTATAAAGTATTTTGGTTATTATCCAGATAGTTTACTCTGATAAATTCAGCACCCCCGATAATCGCGGCTTCCGGTGTCGACCAGTCTGCTTTCTGTGCGTAACTCGAACCTTCTGCGACCGCGGCATGGTCAAATGCCCCAATCCCGAAAAAGTTATAGTACGTTGTTCCCTCAACTTCGATGCCGGAAGCAAGTTCCGATTGTCCGTGCCCTGTCTCAAGGAGCGCATGGCTGATTAGATACAGCGCATTTACATTATGAGTCTGTTCTGCCTCGATAAAAGCAGCGCCTGTACTTTCAAATATTCCTTTGCCTTCAAGCAGTTCATTCAATTCATCTTCATTTGCACCTGCCATCGAATCAAGGGGCAGAAATTGAAAATCATTGCTGCTGTTAATCATCATCGCTTCTTTAATATCATTTTCGTCTGCGTATTCTGTTGCACTGTCAGTCAGTTTGACGTCACCGGTATTATTATTAACCTGCATGCTGACTGCTTCTTCAAAAGTATACGTGGAAATCTCCTCCGTCTTAAAAAATGTTGTTTCTGAAACGAAGAATGCCAGCGTAAATAATGCCATTACGATAATCAGCAGTATAAACGGAATATTTTCTTTTACCTTCTCCATGGGCACCCTCCGAAAAAATAAATGAGACTGACAATGTCAGTCTCATATTTATGTTTAAAATATTAACGCGGTTTCTTTGCTAGTCAAATAAAACTGCTTCTAATTCTTTCAACTTTTTCTGGCTTTCTTCGTCCAGTGATTCTACAGTAATTCGCTGTTCAAGCAAATCCGCAGCCTCTTCAAAAGAAATTCCAATAGCTTCACTGATTTGATATGCAGTTAAATTGCCTTTTAAAATTTTAAGTTCTGTCTCCATACAATCACCTGTTCAAAAGTAATATTATCGAGAGCTTATACAATTCATCTTCCGCAGAAAAATTCGTTAAATGATTAGATACGAAGCTCTAGACAAGTTCGCTGCTTATTAGTGAATTTTTTAACTTAGTAGATTAATTAAACTACATTATCTAAAAGTTTTCAAGCTGATAATAATATTTTCACCATTCAATTATATTATATACGTCTATAATATCATACCTGCAATGAAACCTGTAATGACAACAGGGATATTTAAAAAGATAAATGTCGGTACACATGTATCCCATATGTGGTCGTGCTGACCGTCGACATTAAGTCCGGCAGTCGGACCGAGAGTTGAATCTGATGCCGGAGACCCCGCATCACCGAGCACACCGGCAGTACCGACAATCGCAATAATTGCAGCCATCGACAGACCAATTTCTGCACCCATCGGCACGAAGATTGCACCGATAATCGGAAGTGTTGCGAATGAAGAACCGATACCCATCGTTACAACTAAGCCGACAACCAGCATTCCCATTACGATAAACGCTTTATTATTACCAAGTGTATCTGAAATGCTGGTTACGAGTGGCAGCACATCTTCCGTCGCAGTAATCACTCCGGCAAAACCGTTTGCCGCGAGCATTACCATACCGATATAAGCCATAATTTTAATACCATTAACCAGTTCACGGTCAAGATTTGCCCACTTAAACTGCAATGATAGGAAGAAGACCATAATTCCGCCGAGTGCGCCGAAGATCATTGAGTCCGTAAAAAACTGGACAGTAAAAGTGACGATAATTGCAATCGTAGCAGTCACAAGTGTTTTAGCACTGACAGTTACCCGTTCAGTAGAGAGTTCACTTTCTTTATTAAGATACTTTCTCGGTTTTCTGAAGTAGAAAAATGCCAGTATAAGTCCTACGATAAACCCGAGAGCTGGAATTAACATACTTGGTGCAACATCATTAAACTCTATCGTTGCCCCGGCATTGGCAAAACTCGTAACGATTGTATTCTGGAATATTTGTCCGTAACCGAACGGCAGTATCGCATACGTAAATGTAAGACCAAAAGTCATTACTACCGCAAGCAGTCTGCGGTCCAGCTGCAGTTCGTTAAACAGACTGATCAGCGGTGGAATAAGTATAGGAATAAATGCAATATGCACCGGAATTAAATTTTGACTAATCATAGAAATAACGAGCAGCGTTACTATTAATGAAACCTTTGCAATCACGCGTGCTTTCGTTGTTTTACTTGCATTCAGCAAGCCCAAAATCTTATCTACCATGACGTCGGTAATACCACTGTATGCGATTAATGCAGCAAACCCTCCGAGCAGTGCATAGCTGAGTGCAATTTCTGCACCATTGACGATTCCACCGGTAAAAACACCAATGACTTCATCGATGCCCATACCTGAAATCAGTCCGCCGGTCAGCGCACCGATAAATAGTGCCAGTATGACGTTAAGTCTGCATAAGCTTAAAATAACCATAACGAGTATCGCAATTAAAACTGAGTTCATTATCTTTCCTCCAAAATTGGTTTATATACTGTTTTTAAAGTTTTTTGACAATTTCGACATTGACTGTCGTTCGTTTTCTGTTACATTAAGAAGTACTTACTATTTGTTATTTAAGGACGTGAACGCATGCCAATTAAAATCATCGAAGGACTTCCTGTACGAACGAAACTGCAGCAAGAACAAGTATATACTATAGAAGCTTCCCGCGCGATATCACAGGACATTCGTCCATTAAAAATTCTTATTTTAAATCTCATGCCCCTGAAAGAAACAACTGAGCTCCAGCTGCTCCGGCTTCTCGGCAACTCACCGCTGCAAATCGACGTTGAATTCTTGCATATGTCTTCTCATCAAAGTAAAAATACGCCGACCAGTCACCTGCAGAAATTTTATAAGACACATGAAGAAGTTAAAGATGATTATTTTGACGGCATGATCGTTACTGGTGCTCCGGTTGAAAAATTTAATTTTGAACAGGTTGGATATATCGACGAACTTAAGAAAGTTACAGACTGGGGCCAGACACATGTCTTTTCTCGCTTCTATATTTGCTGGGGTGCACAGTTTGCATTAAACCATTATTATAATATCGAAAAGTATACTTTATCAGAAAAATTGTTCGGTGTGTTCGAATATCAAAATATAAAACCATCACATCCGTATATTCGCGGTTTTGATGATATATATCAGGTGCCCCAGTCCAGACATACAAAAATTGATTACTCTGCATTAAACGATATTCCGGACTTGGAAGTACTTACCTCCAATAAAGATTACGGCCCCGATATTATTACATCTAAAAATCAGCGGGACCTATTCATTTTTGGTCACCTCGAATACGACAGAGAAACATTGAAGGCGGAATATGACCGTGATGCCGGCAGCGGTATGAATCCTGCTGTTCCGTTCAATTATTATCCTGACGATAACCCGGCGGTAAACCCAAAATTCCAATGGCGCAGCCATGGTCATCTGCTGTTTAACAACTGGCTGAATGAAACTTACCAGAATACATTATACGATTTAACTAAATTACATGAACAGAAATAAAAGGCGCCCGATGGGCGCCTTTTTATTTAGCATGTTTTCGTATGCTGAGTATGAAGACATTCCTTCTGTCTTCTTCGCGAGAGCTCCATGAGGTGTTTACTAAATTCCGAGATGTAAATATCCAGCGTATGATCATTTAAATAAGAAATATTTTTATTAATAACCATCTTTTCACGCTGCGCATCTAAAACCGGGACGTTATTCTCGAGTTTATACTCAGCAATTTCCGTCGATATTTTCATTCTCTTTTCGAAAAGCTGAACGAGCTGGCGGTCTATTTGATCTATCTCATTTCGTAACTCATCATGTTTCCCCATGGTTAGCCTCCTCATATTATTATTGAATTATACTGTTTACTGTTTTGCCTTCAAGCTCTAGCAGGACGTTTATTGTCTGCATTAATTCTTTAAACTCTGAAGGTGTCAGACACTGCTGACCATCGCTCCATGCATTCTCAGGATCTTCGTGCACTTCAATCTGTAAGCCGTTTGCGCCTGCCATTACTGCAGCTTTAGCCATTGAAGGTATCAGGTATCTTACTCCTGCTGCGTGTGACGGGTCAACGATAATCGGAAGGTGGGATTCTTTTTGTACCACCGGTACTGCCTGGATATCTAATGTGTTGCGGGTTGCTGTCTCGAAAGTACGGATACCGCGCTCTACAAGAACAACATTGTTATTTCCGCCGGCCATGATGTACTCAGCAGACATTAACCATTCCTGAATTGTTGCAGACATTCCGCGTTTTAAGTAAATCGGTTTGTTAGTCTGACCAAGTGCTTTCAGTAAGTCGAAGTTCTGCATGTTGCGTGCTCCGATCTGAATAACATCAACCATGTCAACGAATGTATCTAAATGATCTGTACCCATCAGTTCAGAAACGATTGGCAGACCAGTTTCTTTTTTAGCTTCATTTAAAATCTTGAGTCCTTCAACACCGAGCCCCTGGAAACTGTATGGAGAAGTACGCGGTTTGAACGCTCCGCCGCGGAGTGAATTTGCACCTGCATCTTTTAATTTAATTGCCAGTTCAACCGTGCTGTCTAAATCTTCAACAGAACAAGGCCCTGCGCAAACCATGAAGTTTTCAGCTCCAACTTTAACACCGTTACCGATATCAATAATGCTGTCATCTTCTTGGAAACTTCTGTTCGCTTTCTTGTATGGCTTTTGAATTCTGTACACCCCGTCTACGATACTGTATTTTTTGAAATCATTTTCGGAGACTTTTGATGTATCGCCGATCAGGCCAATTATTGTACGTCTTTCACCATCTGAACGGTGAACTCTGAAACCTGCTTCCTCTATGTTAGAAACCAGTGCCTTGATATTACCTTCTGTTGCGTCGCGCTTTACATGAATAATCATATTTAATAGCCTCCTAATTTTTTTAAAAATAAAACTGCCACTTAACTAATATTAAGTGGCAGTGAGTATAACAAAAATATGTAGAAGTCCCGACTCCCAGCCACTTATTAAAAGTAAATGGCTAGACATTACAAAATCTTCAGCCATCATTGATACAAACAGTTTGTTTTACGTTTGTACGAATGATGTGTACAAACGGTATCAAAAATAGCTAAAATAAAGTCGGTTATTCAGTTGTGTAGTTGTATTGGTTAACATAAATAACCGCTCCTTTGTAATGTATTTGATTGTAATTATATGACGAGGGTTAATCGTTTGTCAATGCATTTATTATAAATTATTTAAATGTTTACATAATTTAGTTAATTAATGTATATTCATTCTTATAGTATAATGGTGAAAATACGGAGGCTTTTAATATATGAATATAGCAATTATAGGTTTAGGAAATATCGGGGGATCGTTCGCTCTTTCTATTAAAGAGAATATCCCTGACGCTGAAATATATGCAATTGATATCGATACTGACGTCATTCAAAAGGCAAAAGACCAGCGTATTATTACAGACGGCTCAACAGACTTTAAAAATATCATTCCGCATGCGGATTTAATTATTTTCGCAGTTTATCCAAAGCTGCTTGTTCAACTGGTTAGAGATTATGCCCCTTACTTGAAAGAAGGTTGTATCATTACCGACGTGACCGGTGTGAAGACATCGATAATAGTTGACGTCGAACCCCTGCTTCCTGAACACGCTGATTTTGTCTTCGGCCATCCGATGGCAGGACGAGAAAATCGCGGTCTGGAATTCAGCAGCAGAGAAGTTTTTATCGGTGCTAACTATTTAATTACACCGACACCTCGTAATAAAGAAGAAAATATCGAGTTCTTGAAAAACTTTGTTAAGAAATTAGAGTTCGGTAATATCTCTGTCATTACACCGGACTTTCACGACGAAGTCATCGGCTTCACGAGCCAGCTCGCCCACGTCATTGCAATTTCACTAATCAATAGCGATGACGTCGAACGCAATACTAAAAAATATACAGGTGACAGTTACCGTGACTTAACACGTATTACGAATATTAACGAAAAATTATGGCCAGAACTATTCATGATGAATAAAAATCATCTCGTTAAACACATTGATAACTTCCAGACCCAGCTTGATAAACTCAATGCCGCAATACAAAGTGATGACGTTGAAACTATGGAAGAAATGATGATTGAGAGTACGAAACGCTATAAAGACTTACACGATATTGAATAGATTGATGACATACAGCCGGATCCATGAAGGATTCGGTATTTTCGTTGCTTGAAATGAGCTTACTTCACCAATGAAGCCCGCTCATGTCAGAGATAAACGCTTACCCAACAAAAAAAGGACCGCATATGCGGTCCCTTCATTAAAAATATTAATATACTTTATCACCGTTGAAGATTGAGTTTTTAACAACTACATAATCTACTGTACGGATTGCATCTAATTCATTGCCGCCAGCGTATGAGATAGATGACTGAAGGTCCTGCTGCATTTCAGTTAGAGTTGCAGCTAATGGTCCTTTATATTCTACATACATTTTCTTACCTTCTACGTTTTTGTGTTCACCTTTTTGGAATTCAGAAGCTGAGCCGAAGTATTCTTTGTACTTCTTGCCGTCTTCTTCATAAATTGTTCCAGGTGATTCTTCGTGTCCTGCAAATAATGATCCGATCATAACCATTGATGCACCGAACCTTACAGATTTAGCGATATCTCCGTGTGTACGGATTCCGCCATCTGCAATAATTGGTTTAGATGCTGCTTTTGCACATAAACGAAGTGCAGCCAGCTGCCACCCTCCTGTACCAAAGCCTGTTTTAATTTTAGTAATACAAACTTTACCAGGTCCGATGCCAACTTTAGTTGCATCTGCTCCAGCATGTTCTAGTTCCCTTACTGCTTCAGGTGTTCCAACGTTACCTGCAATTAAAAATGTTTCAGGTATATGCTTTTTAATATGTTTAATCATGTCCATCACTCTGTCCGAATGACCATGAGCAATATCGATAGTAATATAATCAGGAATTAAGTTTTGTTCTTTTAAGCTGAGGATAAAATCATATTCTTCAGGTTTAATTCCGACACTTATAGAAGAGATAAGATTTCTGTCTCTCATTTTATTTATAAATTCAATGCGTGTTTCAGGGTTGAAACGGTGCATTATATAGAAATATCCGTTTTCTGCTAAATACGTAGCAATCTTCTCATCAATAATTGTCTGCATATTAGCAGGCACTACAGGCAGTTTGAATGTGTGTTTTCCAAATTCTATTGAAGTGTCACATTCTGAACGACTATCCACAATACATTTGTTCGGAATTAATTGTATATCTTCATAATCAAAAACGCTATCCATGATAAAAGCTCCTCTAATCCATATATTATTTAACTGATGTTTCAATCTCGTTCGCCAATAGGGATTATAGTGGTTTTATTTAAACATGTCAATAAAACTGTTAAAAACAAAAAAAGAATCGAAATAAATTTCGATTCTAGCCTTTAAACATGCTTGCCAGTTTACCAAAGAAACCTTTTTTCGGTTCTTCGATCTGCTGTTTTGCTATGTCGTCATTATTTAATTCTTCTGATGAAACTGCTGGAGTCTCTTCAGCTTTCTCTACCTGTGCACTTATATCGATTGTGCTTGTATTCTGTTCTTCTTTTTCAACTGCTTCCAGAGCTTCGTCCTGGTTTTCGACAGTTACCTCTGTTGACGATTCTTCAACAGTGTCTTCTGCAGTTATTTCTTCAACTGGCTTTTCTACTACTATTTCTTCTATTGTTGTTTCCGGAGTTACAGCTTCGTCTTCAATATTCGCAGTATCGTCTGCCGGTGCAGCTTCCTCAGCTGTTTCTTCAACTGTTGTTTCAGGTGTTGCCGTTTCTTCTACCTGTTCTGTTTCATATATAGCAGTGTCTGTCTCTTCTTCTGTAACCTTGACTGATTCTTCGTCTTCATCTGTCTCTTCGACTAAAGAAGTTTCCACTTTTTCTTCTGGATTATATTCCAGTGCTTTAAGATCATATTCTTCAAGTCTGTGCACGAGCGTACTTATATTCGATTTCAGTTCTTTGTTTTCATTTTGGATTTCATCAAGCTTTTCAAGTACTAATGCAAGTAATTTTGAAACATCGTTATCCGACATTTTCGATACTTGATTTTCATTTGGCGCTTCTTCAAAGTCATCCATATTTTCAATTATTTCATCTGCTGCAGAGTCCAGTGTATTTCCTGGAGACTTGGCAATTTTAATCATTTCCTGTAAAACACTCACATCTTTTTTAGAAAACAATCTTCTATTATGTTCATCTTTAGCAACTTCATATTTCCTGTCCTCAAGTAATCTAACGTATTTTCTAACGTTCTGATCAGACAGTTCCACCATGTCCGTTACTTGAGCTGTTGTATAGTATATAACGTTCTGTGACTGACTCACTCGTATCACTCCTGTAATTTAATTAACTTAATTATAACGCTTATCGTTACTTTAATCTACCACTTTCTAGTACGGTGCAATGGCGTTATCCTTATATAATTGTCGCAATATTCTTTCTAAATCATTGACTTGTATCAGCTAAGTTTATATATTTAAGATATCTTTCAAAAATACATATAAGAAAAGGACGGTAAATATTGGATACTAAATTATCTCAAATATCATTAAGACCTGATCATACCGGAGCAACCACAAGCCCTATATATTTATCAACTGCATTCGAGCATGAAGGTGTCGGAAAATCCACAGGATTTGATTACACCCGCACTAAGAATCCAACCCGTTCACTTTTTGAAGAAGCATTTGCCGACCTTGAAGGCGGTATTCACTCATTCGCAACAGCCAGCGGAATGGCAGCTGTGCAGCTTTGTTGCAATTTATTCAACAGCGGTGACGAAGTACTGGTAAGTTTCGATTTATATGGCGGAACGTTCCGCATCTTCGACTTTTACGATAAAAAATATAACGTGAAATTCATCTATGTAAACTTTAACAATCATGATGATATAATTTCTCATATCAATGATAATACCCGTGCATTTTTTTATAGAACCAATTACAAATCCTTCGATGGAAACAACTGAATTATCTCCACTCTTCACAATCGCACAGGAAAAAAATATTTTAACCATTATAGATAATACATTTTTAACACCATATTTATCACGTCCACTTACTGAAGGTGCTGACATTGTTCTTCATTCAGCAACTAAATATATTGGCGGTCATAACGATGTACTGGCTGGTGTCGTTACTGTTAATGATGAAAAACTCGCTGAGACCCTCGGGTTATATCACAACATGATTGGTGCAACATTGTCTCCTTTTGACGGATTCTTACTGCTCCGCGGCTTAAAAACGCTGCACGTGCGCATGGACCGCGCGATCGAAAATGCTGAAAAAGTATCCGCTCACTTTGAAAACCATGATGCAATCGAGAAAGTGCTTTATGCCGGAACAACAGGCATGCTCAGCCTGCGTTTTAAAAATACTCACAGTGTTAATACATTTCTTGAGAACATTGAAGTCTGTACTTTCGCCGAGAGTCTCGGCGGCACAGAAACTTTCATCACATTCCCATTTACACAGACTCATGCTGAAATGCCGGATGATGAACGCATCAAACGCGGCATCGACGATTCATTAATACGTCTGTCAATCGGCATTGAAAATGCGGAAGACATCATCAAAGATATTGAACAGGCACTTAACAAGTCAGTGAAATAAAAAACGGCATCGTCTCCCTTCCGGGGTTCGATGCCTTTAAATATATTATTTAGCTTAACAACGCGCCTTCTTCATGACTTTTAAGTCCTAAAGTATCAGTTGTGCGTTCATTCATTTCTTTGAACATGTCAGGGTTATCTGATAATGAAAGACCGTATGTCGGAATCATTTCTTTAATCTTATCCTGCCATGAACCGAATTCTTCCGGGAATGCCTGGCTTAAGAGTTCAAGCATTGCATCCACACAGACAGAAGCACCTGGTGATGCACCTAACAATGCTGCAATTGAACCGTCTTCCGATACGATTGTTTCCGTACCGAACATCAATGTTCCTTTGCCCTTGTCTGTATCTTTAATCATCTGAACACGCTGTCCTGCTGTAATTGTCTTCCAGTCTTCTGAACGCGCTTCAGGAATAAATTCACGAAGCTCATCTATACGCTGTTCTTCTTTCAGCAGTACCTGCTGAACTAAATACTTAGTCAAGCCGAGCTCTTTCGCTCCGGCAGACAGCATAGTCAGTACATTATAAGGTTTAACCGATCCTAATAAATCAAAATACGATCCTGTTTTCAGGAACTTCGGTGTGAACCCTGCAAATGGTCCGAACAGCAGCGATCTTTTACCATCGATGTAACGTGTATCAAGATGCGGAACAGACATTGGCGGTGCACCAACTTTCGCCTTACCATACACTTTAGCCTCGTGCTGATTCACAATTTCCTCATCATCACATACTAGGAACAGCCCACTTACCGGGAATCCTCCGATATTTTTAGACTCAGGAATATTTGTCTTCTGCAGAAGCGGTAAGCTTCCGCCGCCAGCACCGATAAATACGAAGTCTGCTGTATGATATTCCATTTTACTGTTGTTTAAGTTTTTAACTTTTACCTGCCACTTATCTTTTTGAGTACGTCGAATATCCTGAACAGCATGTTTGAAATTCATTTCCACACCCTGTTCTTCAAGTCTCTTGAATAACTTTTTAGTCAGACTGCCGAAGTTAATATCCGTGCCTGAATCAATACGAGTTACACCGATTTCTTCATTCGGATCACGGCCCTGCATCATCAGCGGAAGCCATTCTTTTAGAACACTGTGATCGACGCTATATTCCATACCTTCAAATAGTGGACTTTCAATCAGTTTTTCAACACGCTTTTTAAGAAATTCCACATTCTTTTCGCCTTCCACATAACTCATGTGCGGTACTGTGCGAATGAAGTCATCCGGAGTATCTAAATATCCTTTTTCAATTAGATACGCCCAAAACTGTTTTGAAATCTGGAACTGTTCGTTAATTTCAATTGCTTTTGAAGTTTCTATAGAGCCATCTGCAAGCTCTGGTGTGTAGTTCAATTCACACAGCGCCGAATGCCCTGTGCCGGCGTTGTTCCATGCGTTTGAGCTTTCGATTGCAACATCATCAAGTTTTTCAAAAACTTTAATGTTCCAGTCGGGTTTTAATTCTTTTAGTAGTGTTCCAAGCGTGGCACTCATAATCCCGCCACCAATGAGAACCACATCCGTTTTGCTAATAGAAGTAGTCATACTTTAATTGATGCCCCTTATCCATGTTTATTATATTAATATTCAGTAACAGTATACTCTTTTTTTCTGTGTTCCGAAAGCCTTATCATTTAATGTGTCATACTAATCGCTATAAGTGTCATACTAATTAAATCAAAAAAAGATGCACTGTATCAGCACATCTTCAATCGTTCTATTTTCCACTTTTTGCGTTAACGTATTCGGCAAATTCATCAATGTTTCCAACTGTTACATCGACCATTGCAATCTTCCCCATACCTTCCGGAAATTCGATAAACAGCACATTATCCTCAACGAATGCACGCACGATGTCCGCGTATGCAAATACTCTCGTGTATGCTTCACCGTTCATATCGACATTCATAAACAGACGTTCATTTGTCGTCATGTACGCTCCAGGGAAATGAGCCTGATCTCTTACTTTATATAATAATGTACCTTCAAGTGATGGTCCGAATTTCTCTGTCGGATAAAGATCCGCTTCGGTTAAATTAATTAAACTCACAGTTTATCCTCCTAAAAATCATTTAATATTTTCCAGTTTTTATCCTGTGCTACTGATAATAAATCGTTATCGGGTGACACCGCCACCGGTTTGCCCACAAGTTCCAGCATTTTTATATCCGTTATACTGTCACTGTAAGCTTGACTGTTCTGCCAGTCCACTTCTTTGTTTTTAAAGTGTTCTTTAATGATATCAATCTTGCGTTCAGCGAACACCCGTTCAAAGCGCGTTTTATAATCCAAAACATTGCCGCTGTAATGAATTTTTGAACCGACGATATAATCGAAACCGACACCTTTAAATAAAGCTTCCAATAAGGGAATAAAAGCGCCTGAAATCAGCACTACATAATAGTTTTCCTGTTTCAGCTGCTGAATCTTTTCAAGCAGTGATGTCCTGAGCTCGGTGCTCATTGAACTCGCGACATCTTCAAAAAATCCATCTATTTCTTTTTTAGAATAGCCTTTGAAAGAAAGTATGTACGATTCTAATGCTCTATGCTGCATTTTAATTTTCGGCACCATCTTCATTTTATATCCAAAATATGTCGGCGCAAAATAACGGACAAAGTGTTTATAATTCTTTTTAAATTTCGGGTGATTTTTTAAATGTGCACGAAGTGTTTCAAAAGTCTCGTGCGGGTATAATGTGCCGTCAAAATCAAATAATGCCACTTTCATGTCGGTCTATTCCTCTCCTGGATAATCAATCTATATTAAATATTTTACCATAAATAGATTAGGGTATATACTAATATGCAATGACTATTAGGAGGTTGTTTCATGGATTTAACAGTATATTTAGCAGGCGAAATTCACAGTGACTGGAGAGATAAAATTCAGTCCCTTGCAACAGAGAAGGATTTACCGTTAACTTTTGTTTCACCTCAAACGGATCACGATTTATCGGATGACATTGGTGAGAAAATCTTAGGCGAGCAGCCGAATAAATTTTACCGCGACAATGCAGCTTCAAGTATTAACAACTTGCGTACGCAGGTATTAATGAACAAAGCTGATGTTGTTATCGCACTTTTCGGTGAAGATTATAAACAGTGGAATACTGCAATGGATGCGACGACAGCAATTAACTCAGGCAAACCTCTAATTTTAGTGCGCCCTGAAAAATTAATTCATCCATTAAAAGAAATTTCCGAAAAAGCAAACGTAGTTACAAGTAATGTTGAACAGGCAATTGAAGTTTTAGAGTATATTTACAAATAAATACATTCGTTCAAACCGCTTAGCATTAGGATTGCTGAGCGGTTTTTACACTAAATTAACAGAAAACTCCCGTAATCACGTTGTAATAGCACTCTATCATGGTTATAATCGGCTTATGTGTAATTCTATTCTTTTACTTTGAAAGAACAGATTACTTCATGGTTTATGTAATTTACATAAATAGTTTTACTATATTACCAAGGGGAGAGGTTTTTAATGATTCTTAACACAATAGCAGGATCTGATTTCACCTTCACAGCAGGGTGGGAACAGTACGTAATGATGGCGGTTTATTTCATCGTCTTAATCGCAATCGGGATTTATGCATACAATAAATCCACATCAAACCTGAACGAGTATATGCTCGGTGGCCGTAATATCGGCGCATGGGTTACTGCGTTATCTGCCGGAGCTTCCGACATGTCGGGCTGGATGCTGATGGGGCTTCCAGGAAGCATGTACAGTGTCGGGCTATCAAGCATTTGGATTGCTGTCGGTTTAACAATCGGGGCATACGTGAACTACATAGTTGTCGCTCCAAAACTTCGTGTTTACTCGGAAGTTTCCAACGACTCAATTACGCTCCCGGACTTTTTTGAAAATCGCTTTAAAGATCACAAGCATATGCTACGCATAATCGCAGGTCTTGTAATTGTAATATTCTTCGCTGTTTATACAGCCAGCGGTATGGTATCAGGAGGTAAATTATTCGAAAGTGCGTTTAACTTACCGTATCATTGGGGTCTCTTTGTTACAGCCGGTGTGGTTGTAATTTATACATTCTTCGGTGGTTACCTGGCCGTGAGTCTTACAGACTTCTTCCAGGGAACAATAATGTTTATCGCGATTGTAATGATACCAATCGCAACATGGATGACATTGACAGGAGACGGTATCGAACCGTTTGTCAGAATTGAAGAGCTTGGTGCTTTAGCTGATATTAACTATCTTTCACTAATTAGCGGTGTATCGATTATTACTATTATCAGTAATCTGGCATGGGGCTTCGGATATTTTGGACAGCCTCATATCATCGTACGCTTTATGTCGATTAAATCTCATAAACTAGTACCAAAAGCACGCCGTATCGGTATTATTTGGATGACTATTTCACTTATTGGTGCATGTTTGACTGGTTTACTTGGTATCGCATTTATTGATGCGACTCGCCATAATGTAGCCGATCCGGAAACGATTCTGGTACTTATGAGCCAAGTACTCTTCCACCCATTAGTGGGAGGATTCTTCCTTGCAGCTATTCTAGCAGCAATTATGAGTACAATTTCTTCACAGCTTTTAGTTACATCAAGTTCTCTTGTACAGGATTTCTACAAGATGATCCGTCTTAAAATGATTGGCGGTACAGAAACTAAGTCTGAAGAAGAACAGGACAAACTGTTCGTACTTGTAGGTAGACTTTCTGTAATCGTTGTTGCTGTAGTTGCAATTATTATTGCATGGGATGATGAGTCGGTTATCCTTAACATTGTTGCTAACGCATGGGCAGGTTTTGGTGCCGCGTTTGGTCCACTAATGGTTATGGCTCTCCACTGGAAGGGTATGACACGTTCGGGTGCAATCGCTTCTATTATCGGTGGTGCCGGAACAGTTATCATTTGGATCGCAGCAGGTACATTCGGTACAGGACTATATGAGATTGTTCCTGGTGTAATCGTTGCAACTCTCGCTGGTATCATCGTAAGTAAGATGACTCAGAACCAGCTTAAACCTGAAATGGAACAGGAATTTGATGAAACAGAAAGAATTTTAAGAGAAGATAAGTAGTAAACAGATAAAAAGCGCGAACCGGATTTTTCCGGTTCGCGCTTTTTTCTGTTGTTTGATTAAGCTGTAACAGGTTCCTGTTTTTTCTTCTTATACAGCTGATACATTACCAGCAGAACAAAGAGTCCAAAACCGATTGCATCTGTAACTAAATCACTTTGGATGAACAGCAGTGCTGTAATAACTGCAATTATTCTTTCTGCAATATTAAACTTCACAAACATAAAGTTTTGTATAAATGATGCGAACGTAGCCATGCCGACTGCTGCTGTCAGAATTGCCCAAGCCATTTCCAGCGCACTGGCATCTGTAATCAGCAGTATCGTAGGGTTTATAGCGAACATGAACGGCAGCAGCAATGCAGCCGAGTCATACTTGAAGCCTTGCACCCCGGTCCTTATTGGTCCTGCTTTCGCTATACCTGCGGTAGCATACGCTGGCAGGTTTATTGGCGGTGTATCATCTGCAAGAACTCCGTAATACAGTACAAACAGATGTGCCACAATAACAGGCAGACCCATATTTGTCAGTACCGGTGCAATAACAGCAGCAAGTACTACATATGTTGCTGTAGTCGGAAGACCCATACCAAGCAGCAGACATGCAAACACTGTCAGAACAAGTGCAATATACAGCTGGGTATTGTCGGTAATCATAAAGTTCGGCAGCCAGCTTTCAATCGTATCTGAAAAACTGATTACTATTCTTGTAAATTTTGTCGATAATCCGCTCGTTGTAATTACACCGATCAGTATACCCGCTGTCGCACAGGCCACAATAATACTCAACGCGTTTCTCGAAGCTTTATCAAATCCTTCGACAAGCTGTCTTAACCCATATTTTTGCGGTGTCACATCACGTTTTGTCATCTTCATAAATATTGCAAAGAGAAGCGCAACAATAATTCCCCCGAGTACCATAGTAAATATCGGACTGCGCCAGCGGACAGTTTCTGTATTAAACAGACTCAAGCCCAGTGCATCATTAAATATTACCAGCCCCTGGTTTACAAACACAATCAGGTGCTGCATCGAAAAAGTGACTGCGAGAAGAATTGCAGCAAATATTATTGTCCGTCCCATGCTCGTTTTAAATCGGTATGCAAAGAAGGCAATAACAATCATCGCAATAATTGAATAGAATGCCGAAGCGTTAACCGATGCCCTTTCCACTACAAGGAAGTACAACAATATTATAATTGGTACTATCAGATACCCCTGTCCAAGCAGCAGTTTTCGTGCTGATGCCATTTCCGATCTGTCGATACCGGATATATTGTGTTTATTCGCTTCGAAATGCACCATAAACAGTATACCTACGTAAGCAAGCAGCGCTGGTATCAGAGCACTTTTAATGATTTCAAAATATGGAATACCTGTAAATTCAACCATAATAAATGCTGCAGCACCCATAACAGGAGGCAGAAACTGCCCGCTGGATGAAGCTGCAACTTCAACTCCCCCCGCTACATGCGGCGGGAACCCTACTTTTTTCATCAATGGGATTGTAAACGTTCCGGTAGTCACCGCATTTGCAGTAGAACTTCCCGAAATGCTTCCCATCATTCCACTTGCTACGACACTTGCTTTGGCCGGACCGCCTTTATATTTACCAAATCCGCGTATTGCAAGATCGATAAACATTTTTCCGGCACCTGTCGATTCCAGAATTGCCCCAAATAGTATAAATATAAATACGAACTGTGCGGAAGCGTAAATCGGCGTTCCGAAAATACCGTTACTTCTGTATGTAATCTCATAAACGAATCTCGAGAAGTCGCCTCTGTTGTGGTAAAATTGGCCTGGTAAAAATTCTCCAGCAAAGAAATAACCGATAGCAATCAATGCAATGATTACAAGCGGCAGACCAACAACACGTCTCGTTGCTTCTATAACAATAACGATAAACAGTGCACCGATAATTAAATCCAGCTCTGTCGGCCGTGCAGACATTATTTCAGATGCATCCTGTCTCTGTATTAAATAAATCCCTAATCCCAGTGATAATCCCGAAAGGATAAAATCGTATATAGGAATTGTTTTTTGTGACTTTCCTTTTCTAATTGGGAATATTAAAAACACCAGTACTAGTGCAAGTGTCAGGTGAATAATCAGAAATGTTCTTGAACCGATGCCTGGTAAACCGAAACCTGCAACGTAAAGGTGAAAAACGGCCAGCAGAATTGAAATAGAACTGACCAGTATTGTGAGTTTTTTTCCAAGATCTCTGTCGCTGCCCTCTAATTCCTGAATCATTTTCTGTTGTTTCTTTGCATCCATTGTTTAATCACCTCTAAAATAACTTTTAATTAATTTTACTTCTAAATTTTTTCCTTTATACGGCGCATCCGAAATAACTATATCTGTACCTCCGATAATAATATGATGCGGGAAAACCGATGATGGTCTGATACGCAGCGTTCCTCCGTGCACTTTACGGTTAATATTTTTGATGGTAAATGTTCCATCCTTCAATTCGATATCTTCACCTTCATAAGGCATACCTGCCCCAAAAGATTCTGTATGACTTTCCATCGTATAAATACCGTCACCGCGCACTTCAAAAACTTCACTCACCGGAGAACGTTCAACCGAATGAATGTAATTCACTTCAAAACGTTCTCCATATTCAACATCCTGTACGAACAACTCTTCTTCAGTACTCATATCCTCAATAATAATCTTTACCGGCTGATTCAGCTGAAACATTATAACCAGTTCAAGCACGATAAAGAGACTTGTAAGGGATAAAAAGGCATTGCTTATACGCAATGCCTTTTTATAATTATTTTTACTCATTTAATCACTGCTCATCGTAGTAGCGCTGTACACCAGGGTGCAGATCAATCGACATACCATCTTCTGCAGTATCAAGTGTCAACTCTTCCCCGCGGACATGAGCATTTGCCATTGAATCCAGGTTTTCAAAAATTGCTTTTGTCATTTCATACATCTGATCTTCCGGGATATCATTTGAAGCAATCAGCATTGCCTGTACAGCAACTGTAGAAGCTGTACTGTCAAAGTTATCGTAAGCATCTTCAGGAATATCAACCTGAGTATAATAAGTGTACTCTTCCATCAGGTCACTCATTGCATCTTCATCAAAACTTACAATTTTAACGTCAGCACTTGCACTTAACTCCTGAATAGCACCAGTTGGAGTACCGGCTGTTACGAAAGCAGCATCAACGTTTCCATCCTGCAGGTTAGTTGAAGCATCCGAGAAATCTAAGTATTGCGCGTCAACATCGTCGACTGTCATGCCATGTGCTTCAATAATCTGAGTAGCATTAGCTTCAGTACCTGAACCCACGTCCCCGATAGCAACACGTTTTCCTTCAAGATCTGATACCGATTCAATTCCTGAGTCCGCTAAAGTTACCAGCTGAATTGTTTCAGGGTAGATTGTGAATACACCGCTGTAGTTGTCTAATGGTTCACTGAACATGTTGCTTCCTTCAGCACCGTAGAATGCGATATCATTCTGCACGAGCGCGAGCTGTGCTTCGCCGTTATTTAACTGTTCCGCGTTAGATACAGAGGCACCGGAAGATACACCCGTTGCACTTACATCATCAAAAGAAGTATCGATAATATCAGCCATTGCTACACCCAGAGGGAAGTAAACCCCTGCTTCACCGCCTGTAAGCAATGTAATATTTTCAATCCAGTCGTCTCCTCCTGCTGAATCTCCTGAACTTTCTTCGCTTTCTTCTTCATTCGCAGAATCTCCGCCGCATGCTGCTAAAATCAGCATAACTGCAGAAAGCATCAGTAAAAACCAATAATTCTTTTTCATAAAATTATTCCCCTTTCAAAATTTTTACTTTCTTACCAATTATCTTAACATAAAACGCTTCCAATAATTAGAAAATTCTCTTTATATTTATGTCAATGCATATTAATTTATTTTCTCTGATTCCCACTCATGTCATTAAATGCTAATATTAATTTAACGAGGTGCACACTATGATAAACAAATATTTCAACAGACCATTTATTTTCGGTATATTATTTACACTGATTATTGCGGTACTGAGTATACTGCTCACACAACTTCCGATTTTATCGAGTATAGGTGCACTGGCCATTGCACTCCTTATCGGAGTTATTTACAGGCAGTCTCTCGGTTATCCGGAACCGTTGCGGCCTGGCATTACCTTTTCTGCCAAAAAACTGCTGCGTTTTGCTATTGTTCTTTATGGCTTCAAGCTGAATCTGCAGCTCATTTTAAACGACGGCTGGGTGATGATTCTTCTAGGTATCGGCGTTATACTGTTCAGCTTCCTGATGATGTATCTTTTGAATAAGTACTTTAAAACGAATTCATCAATTATGTTCTTACTTGCAGCCGGTACAGGTATTTGCGGCGCCGCTGCAATATCTGCTGTCAGCTCTATTATTAAAGCCAAAGAAGAGGATACTGCAATCAGCATCGGTTTAATTTCCATCGTCGGTACGGTTTTCGCTCTCTCTTATACTTTTATCGGCCCATTATTCGATATGAATGATGCTGCATATGGTATATGGAGCGGTCTCAGTCTGCACGAAATCGCACAAGTTGTTCTTGCAGGAGGCAGTGCAAATGATGACGGTATGGCAATGGCTTTACTTTCAAAACTGAGTAGAGTTTTCCTGTTGATCCCAGTCAGTTTTCTTATTATGTATTTTGTTTCACGGAAACAGCATAAAAAAACCGGCGGTAAAGTTGATATTCCATACTTCCTATTTTTCTTCGTGCTGGTTGCGATTGTGAATACATTCGTTACTGTACCAGCAGGTTTAAGTGCAGCAATCGATCAGCTGACAACTCTCTTAATGGTCATGGCAATGGTCGGGCTCGGACTGAGCGTACCGTTGCAATCAATTAGAGAAAAAGCATTAAAACCGCTTTATGCTTTAGTTATCACATCGGTTTTATTATCGATTATTACATTTTACGTTGCTTCTATTATTTAAATAAAAAAAGACAGCTGATGACAGCTGTCTTTTTTATGTTTTTACAATAATCCAATCCACTGCCAGTATGTTGCAGACATAATAATGATAAGAATATATCCGCCGACTGTGAGGAAGATTCCTGATTTTAATAAATCGTTTACTGTGAAGGTCCCTGTACCGTATGCGAGCATATTTTGCGGCGCACTTACAGGCAGAAGGAATCCAAAACAGATTACAAACTGTTGAACCAGAACAAAGCCAAGTGATGAATCACCCATATTAAGCGTCGTTGTCAACGCGATAAATACCGGTATTAATGCAGATGCGAGTGATGTTGCACTGGCAAACCCGAGGTGAATAATAATATTAAAAATTGCAACCAGTGCAATAACTCCAACGAGCGGGAATGCATCCAGTCCCATGGCACCGAACGTTACATCCGACAACCATTGTGCTGCACCTGTTCTAAGCAGTACTGTACCGAGTGAGATACCGATTGCGAAGACGATAATAGTTCCCCAGTTAATCGTGCCTTCGACTTCTTTCCACGTAAATACTCCAACTTTAGGAGAAAGCATCAGCGCAAGTGCAATTAATGTCACTGATGAAGAGTCAAACGGATGCAGAATACCTTCCGTTGCCCAGAATACAAGCAGCAGTGAAGCGATAGTGATTAATCGCCATTCCACTCCTTTAATCGGTCCCAGTTTTGCGAGTTCTTTATCAATCAGTTCGCGTCCGCCGCTGATTTCATCTGTTTCAGATTTAAAGAAGCGTGTCATTACGAAGTACAGAAGAATACTCATTATAATTGAGAACGGTGCTGCGTATATGAACCACTGAATCCATGATACGTCTTCGCCCATTGCTTCGTTAATAAATCCTACTGCAACAAGGTTTTGAGCTGCTGCCGTTTTAATTCCGACGTTCCATATAGAAACTGCCTGAACTGCTGTAATGATAAGCAGTGTTGCAAGTCTGCTGTCTTTTGACATACCGAATGCCGCTACCATTCCGATTAAAATCGGAATTACAGCACCTGCTCTTGCAGTTGCCGACGGTACGAAGAATGCAAGTAAGATTGATACAAGAATCGTTCCAAGTACAATCGCATTTGTTTTGTTACCTACGATACGAAGCACGTAAAGTGCAAGACGTTTGTGCAGGTTAGTTATCTGCATGGCACTCGCAAGGAATAGTGCAGCCGCTACTAATGCAAGTGCTGAACTTGAAAATCCTGAGAACGCCAGTGATAATGCTTCTTTTGTTCCAAATTGATCAGTACCATCCGGTACGCCGAGTGTTGCACCGATTTCATTTGCCGGAACTGGAGAAAGTCCGAGTAATGTAATAAGCAGTCCGACAATCATTACGGCGGATACGGGATACTTAACAGCTTCTGTTACCCACATAATTACTGCGAAAGCCAGTACGGACAATGCTCTTAAACCAACTACACTGAGTTCATCTGGCGTTGGTAAAAAGTTAATAATAATTAAAACGAGAAAAGCTACAATAATCCAGAGGGGTTTATACCCTTTTGTCTCTGCCTCTTTTTTGTCTGTCATTTTGACAGTCACTCCTTCTTAGCATCTGTATATACATTCTCAATATAACACCATTTACCCTTCAATACTTTAGTTCGTTAAATGTGTCACAATACTTTCAAATTCTATATTTCCTCCTATTTTTTTCGTATATATCTTTGCAATAAGAGTATATAAATTATATTATTGTAGTAATAGTTTATGTTTTTACGAAAAGAAGCGCTGGGCATTTGCCCGGCGCTTCTTTATTTATTATTAGTCTTTAAGGACTTCACTATTATAAATTTTAGTATTTCTGAATACGTACGAGCCGGCTATTGCCACGCTTAGTGAAATCGCCGCACAAATAACCGCATAAATTATTACCTGTCCTGCAGGATTATAACCGAACATTACCAGGAGTCCTGGAACCGGAGCTGCCGTTCCCGGAGCGTCATTTACCATACCTGACATAGCGATTACCATACCTGATAATCCCCCGCCTACAAAGTTTGTTACGTACATCGGCAGCGGATTCGCTGTAATCAGATCCGCCTTCGACAGCGGTTCAATCGCTACTGAAATGATTGATTTTAAATCTCCGATTTTAAGTTTATAAAACAGCCACGCACTTGCAGGAGAAGAAGCAAATGCTGATAACGCCGCGACAGCCATCGGTACACCCGTTAAACCGAGTAATGCAGTTAATGCCATTGAACTCAGCGGTGAAATACCAACTACTGTTATAATCCCTCCGAGCATTAAGCCCATCAGAAGCGGACTTGTATCTGTTGCAGTCTGAATAATCGTGCCGATTTCAAGCAATGAATTATCGACTAGCGGCGTAATAATTAAGCCCATCACACGAATGAGCGGCATTGCGATTAGAATTACGATAATAAAGTCCAGACCTTTTGGAATAACGCGCTGCAGCCACAGCACTCCAAAAGATATGATGTATGCTGCGAACAGTCCCGGAATAAGCCCCATGTCCCCAAAACCCGCAGCTAAAATTGCAGAGTTTACCGGGTTAACTTTCATCGCCAGGCACACCAGCATAACGACTATTGTTCCATCCAGTCCCCCAGCAACAGTTCCAGCGGTCTGGAAGAATTCTAAGTTGAAAAGATCTCCGATGACAAATGAATTTAATGCTTCAACTAAATATGTAGCAATTGCAGCACCTGCAAAGGCACCCATCACTTTAGAACCATATGGTGCAAAATGAGTAAATAAAGTGAAAAATACTAAAATAATCAGCAGCAGACCAATACCTATCAGCTCGTCAATTGTCAAAACCCCCAAATGTTTATCTATATATAATGGTTATATGAAAAGCTTTTCACAGAAATTACAATGTGATTAAGTTACCATATGATTTTTTTTTAGTCAATTTTGATTATTAGAATTTTATGTATAATTCTATGTTAAAATAAGCGTATAATAGCAATTACGTAATTTTAATTTTTTTCAGGAGGTACAAGATGTTAAAATATCTCGTTAATTTATATGTAGGCTCTAAAGTAATTGAAGGCGGCCTTAATAAGATTAAAGCTGAAGGTAATATGGGTGAAGAATTTGAATCGGAATTCAACGTCAACAATGACCAGATGAAAGCAGCCGGCTATTTCGAAGCTATCGGTTCAATTTTCTTATTCCTGTCATTCTTCGGCAAAACATTTACACGCATCGGAGTGTTCATGATTAACGCTGTTCTCGGCGTTGCTATCTTTAAACACCTGAAAGCAGGACACGGCTGTGAAGGCAGTAAAAATGCATTACAGTTATTCGGTTTGAACACTCTTAGTTTCCTTGAAACATTCCGTAAATAATTATTGAACCTGAAGATAATGTCTTCAGGTTTTTTTCTTATGTCTTTTTGTTTCGAAAAATCGTTTTAAGGATAAATATAACTATACGTAAAATTTGGAGGGACTTAATTTGGTTAATTATAGTAAACAGTTTATAAATGGAGAATGGGTTAACAGCTCGAGCAGTGAAACAATAGATGTGATCAATCCGGCGACAGAGGAAGTATTCGCAACTGTCGCAGCAGGCAACAGAGAAGATGTCGATAAAGCTGTTGCTGCAGCAAATAACGTTTATTTAGATTTCCGGAAGACTCCTGTTAAGGAACGTAAAGCAATGCTTGAACGGATTGCTGATGAATATGAGAAACGTAAAGATGATTTAATTGAGACTATTACTAACGAGCTTGGCTCACCGCTCTCAGTGTCTGAAAACTCTCATTATACTGCAGGTCTGAATCATTTCAGAACTGCTGCCGAGACACTGGACACATTTGAATTTGAAGAACAGCGTGATGATGCACTGATTGTTAAAGAAAGTATCGGAGTTGCTGGTTTAATTACACCGTGGAATTTCCCGACTAACCAGACCGCATTAAAAATCTCAGCAGCGTTTGCCGCAGGTTCTCCTGTCGTTCTGAAGCCTAGTGAGGAAACACCGGTGACAGCATGTATTTTAACGGAAATTTTTGAAGCAGCAGGCGTGCCGAAAGGTGTTTTTAACCTCGTTAACGGAGACGGCGAGAATGTTGGTATCCCACTGAGCGAACATCCGGATGTCCGCATGATGTCATTTACAGGATCTGGACGAGCAGGTCAGAGCATTATGGAAAAGTCAGCAGCTGACTTTAAAAAAGTAGCACTCGAACTTGGCGGTAAGTCACCGTTTATCGTTCTTGAAGATGCAGATCTCGATGAAGCAGCAGCTTCTGCGGTAAACAGAGTCGTAAGAAATACTGGACAGGTTTGCACGGCCGGTACACGTACTCTCATTCCTGCGGAACTAAAGGATCAGTTCTTAGAGAAATTGAAAGAAAAAATCAGCGCGGTGAAAGTTGGTAATCCAAGAGAAGATGGTATGGAAGTCGGCCCGCTGATCAGTAAAACACAATTCGACAGAGTACAGAGCTATATAGAAAAAGGTCAGGAAGAAGGCGCAACATTGTATCACGGCGGTACCGGAAAACCGGACGGATTGGGTACAGGCTACTTCGTTAAACCGACAATATTCACGGATGTTGATAACAGTATGGCAATTGCCCAGGAAGAAATATTCGGTCCTGTGATGAGTGTTATCACTTATGAAGACCTTGAAGATGCAATTCGTATTGCCAACGATACAATATATGGCCTTGCGGGTTACGTTGTCGGCAAAGACAAAGAAAAACTGCAGCATGTTGCACGTTCAATCGAAGCCGGAACTATTATTATTAATGACTGCGGCGGCCCGAATACATTGCCGTTCGGCGGTTATAAACAGTCAGGTATCGGCCGCGAATGGGGCGATTACGGGCTGGAAGAATTTTTAGAAGTTAAATCAATTAAAGGTTATTTTGCATAAAATAAAAAAAACGCCCTCTGAGGCGTTTTTTTTATTTGAATTGCCATATTCTCCTTTTCAGCAAATATAAAAATGTCATAAATAATATGAAGCATAAAACAAGAAAGACAATGTTTGACAGTGAAACACCAAGCCAGCCGCCCTGCATCCAGAATACTCCTGCCAGCGTACCGCCAACACTTGACCCGGTATAATAGAAGAACAGATAAAGCGATGAGGCCTGTGCTTTGTTGCTGTGTGCAATATTGCCGACCCACCCGCTTGTCAGCGAATGTGCGATAAAGAAGCCGAATGTGAACAGTATGAGTCCCAGTATAATCATCCATACCGATGGTATAAGAACAATCAGAAGCCCTGTAATTGCTATGGAAAGACCTGCATACAGCATCGTGACTTTACCGAATCTGTATACGAGATTTCCTGAGAACATCGAGCTCAATACTCCGACAAGGAATATGAGATACACCCAGCTGACGATTGTCTGGCTTATATTATAATCTTCTATTAAAACGAATGATACGTAGTTATATAAAGATACGTTCGTCCCAAGCAGCAGAAAACCCATTATAAATAAAATAATTAAGAGCGGGTTCTTCAAGTGTTCTGTCAGTGATCTAAACAGATCTTTAACATTGAATTCCCTCTTCACGAAGTGTTTTGACGGAGACAGTGCATACCAGAAAATCAGTGTTGCAATAAGACTGACAATACCGACACCAATCAGTCCATACTGCCAGCCCCATAATCCGGCAGTAACCCCTGAAAACACACGGCCGAATACTGCACCGAGAGCATTACCGCTTATGTATAACCCCATTGCTCCCGGCAGACTGCGCGGATGAATTTCTTCTCCGAGATACGCCATCGCAATTGACGGCAGTCCGGCAAGTGCAACCCCCTGCAGCGCCCTCATCACAATCAGTGAACCAAACGTCGGACTGAATGCGGTAAATATACAGAGTATCGATGCAGTCAGCATCGAAACAATCATAATATTTTTCCGTCCCACTGCTTCAGAAATCGAACCGAAAATCAGCATGCTGACTGCCAGCGTAAAGGTCGTGATGGATAATGATAAACTCGCTGTTGTCGGGGTTACTCCGTAATAGGCAGTCAGGTCGGGCAGGATCGGCTGTACTACATAAAGAATCGCAAATGTATTAAATCCTGCGGCAAAAAAAGCGAGTGCTGTCTGTCTGTAACTTTTAGTTCCACGTTCTATAAAATCCATTCCATCCCCCCGTTAAAATCTAACTTACGATTTGTACACAGTCTGATCGAGCCAGTCTTTCACTTCCCCGAGTGTATCGTTGCCGAGCGGCTCGGGATAGGTCATTAACACGAGCGGCATCTGTTCATGCCCTTCGTTAATAACAGGCTGAAGATAACTGTAAGAGGATAAATAGAATCCGTTTCTTTCATAAAATTTTACGCGGCGTACCTGCACTTCATCTTCCGGCGGTTCAACTTCGAGAATGACAGGTTTACTGTCCATAGCATTATACGCCTGAAGCGTTTTTGATCCGAGACCCTGTGAGCGGTACTTTACGTTTACTGCGAGATGTTCCACAAAGCGGTACTTTTCACTAATCCATTCTGCAAAGAACGCCAGAATCTCACTGTTTTCACGCAGTACATAAACGTTATAATCCGGCTCGTCCAACAGCATCTCCTGTCCTTTGAAATTCCTTATTTCCGCAGGCGGAAATGATTCGTCCATCAATGCATACAACTGCTCAAACTCATCTTTGTCTAATCGTTCCAACATAGTTACACATTCTTTCATTTAGATATTATTCTCACTATAGAACAGTTTGTAATATAAAAAAAGCGGTACACATTAGTGTACCGCTTAATAAACCCCGTTTTTTATTAGCTGTTGTGTGCGCTGGCACTGATTTTTTTCAGCATCTCTCTGAACGCACTCAGTTCTTCATCACTCAGTGCAGTAAATAAACCTGCGAGAAGTTCGCTGTGCGGCGGGAAAATCTTTGCGATCAGATTTTCTCCTTCTTCAGTTAATGCTGCTTTCATACTACGTTTGTCATTCTCATCACGTGTCCGGATAATATAGCCTTTTTGCTGTAGTTTATCCAGTATATAAGTCGTACTTGAATTTGCAATCAATATCCGTTCCTGAATGCGGTTAATCGGCTGGGGACCTTTATTAAATAATAGTTCCATGACTGCAAACTCGCTGATATTCAGTCCATACTGTTGTGCATCGTTCTTTACTACTTTCTCTAAAGCATCATTTGTTCTTTTGATACCGACAAATGCTTTTAGACATTCTTCCATTCTCGTCATGATATTACTCCTCAGGGGCTTCAAATCCATCAAATTATATAACTAATAACCAGCAGTGTCAACGGATGTTCTAGTCTTCAAAGTAGTCATCATCATATTCGATGTATCTTCCCTCATGCATATTCGCGTATTCCGACGCTTCGTATACCAGCTGTTCGATACCCGAATAGTCATCATCAATTTCCAGCCAGATTACCTTATTAACATTACCCGTAATTCCATTAATTGCAATCAGAGCGCCTTCATCGTCATCATCAACCAGCTGCAGAATGTAGTACTCACGCGCACTGCCTTCGCCGTTCCACGTTGAGTAAACGTTAGTACCACCGACTTCTGCTGCCGCAATTTCCACAGCATCTTCAACCGTCAGTGTCGTATTTTCTGGCGGTTTTTCAGCTTCTGCATCCTCTTTATCTTTCTTTTCCTGTTTCTCTTTTTTCTCTGCTTCTTTATCCTTTTTCGCCTGCTCTTTGTCCTGATCCTCCTTAGAAGGTTTTTCAGGTTCTGAATGTTCGGCTACTGTTTTTATTCCCTGGACACTTGAATCTTCACGGTCGACAGTAATGCTGTGCGTCGCCGATTTCCCTTTTAAGTTAATAACAAAATAACGGTCATCATCCGACAGGGATACTGATTCAACAGAACCGCCGTAGCGTTCTGTAACAACAGCGCGCGCTTCGTCTTCAGAAATAAATTCCTGCTGATTTAAAGTGACCAGTAAAATACCGATTACAATACCTGCTATAAGTCCTGTGAGCGCGATTAAAAACTTACTCCGCTTCGCCATTGTCAGCCTCCTTTTTCATCGTTAATGTAAATGTTGTTCCTTCGTTAACTGTGCTTTCCACTAATATATCGATGTCGTTATTTTTTGCCAGCTGCTTCGCTATTGATAAACCGAGACCGGATCCTCCTGTTTTTCTCGTTCGTGCTTTATCCACTCTGTAGAATCGGGTGAAGATTTCCGATAAGTCTTCTTCCGGTATTCCGATTCCGTAATCAGTAACTGAAATAATTACCGTGCTTTCTGTCTCATCGATACTGACATCTATATCGTCACTGCTGTATTTATACGCATTATCCAAAAATATACGCAGCAGCTGTTCGAACGCCGGAGGATGAACATAAACGTACGGATTCGTACCTTCGGAGTCAATATTAATATTGCGTTTAAATACCTTTTCGAGACGAGATGCAACGCTCTCAATCAGCTTCACTGCAGGGATATGCTCCTTACCTCCACTTGTATCGCTATGCGTTATTTTCGTAAAACTCAGGAACTGCTCTGTCAGATATTTCATCCGTGTCGTTTCTTCAGATATAGCTGTTATTCCTTCATCCAACAAATCTTCACGCGTTTTTCCGAAACGTTCAAGCATTCTTGCATATGAACTGATTACAGTAAGCGGTGTTTTTAATTCATGCGATGCGTTCATTATAAACGCCTGCTGATTATCATCATGCGTCTTTAAAGTCAGCATCATATCGTTGTATGAATCTGTCAGCATTTTCAGTTCAACTGTATCGGATTTATTGACGGGAATCGTTTTATAACGCCTCACGTTATTCTTATCATTCATTCTTCTGACAAGCTGTTTAATCGGACCTGTAATCAGATTCGTAATGACTTGATTTAAGATGAAAACCAGTGTCAGCAGAATGACAGTCGAGATGATTAATATCCACTTTAAAATATTATAAGTATCGTATAAAAAATATACATTCTCATAAATCTGCAGACTGTGAATTTCACCGGTATTCCAAATCACCGGCATGGATACCATGACAAAATTCTCATCTTTAAACGAAACTGTATCTGTGTATTTTGATGTACTGTACGGTCTTGATAGCTCAAGATAGCTTTCGTCGGTCGCAATCCTGACAATGCGTTCTTCTTGCTCATTCACCATCGTAATGTAACCGTCCGACAGAGAGAAATACTGCAGCACAGTTTCTCCGCTGATGCCGCTGTCCTCTGCCTCCTGAATTTCAGTAATAATATTATTGCCGCGGTTTTCGAGCTGCCCCATTTCCGCTTCCAGCGAATAATGTTTATAGGCAAAGTAAATTAACGAGTTGGTCAGCACTACAACGATAGCGATCATAACCGTCGTATAAAGCTGTATTTTTGTTCCGAGTTTCATAAACTAATCCTTAATAATATAACCAATGCCGCGCACACTGGAAATTAGTGATGGTTTTTCCGTATCCAGCTTTTTACGAATATAACGCACATAAACATCCACGGTATTCGTATCGCCGAAGTAGTCATAGCCCCACACTGCATCGATAATCTGATCGCGCGACAGTGCCTGGTTTTTATTGTTTATAAGATAAAGCAGAACATCGTATTCTTTCTGTGTCAGATACACTGCTTCACCGTTGCTGTAAACTTCCCGTGCAAGCGGTCTGATTTCAAGATGGCGGTGTGCAATACTTTCTTTTTTCACTTCACCTGCCGCTGCTGATTTCAGATGCACACGGATTCTCGCAAGAAGTTCCTCTACTTCAAATGGTTTCGTCATATAATCATTTGCTCCAGAATCCAGTCCGCTGACTTTGTCCATTACAGCATCTCTTGCTGTGAGCATTATTATTTTTATATCATTATTCTTCTGTCTGATTCTTCTAAGGACTTCGAGCCCGTTAAGTTCAGGAATCATAACATCAAGCAGAATTAACGAGTAATCACCGGTTTCATATTTCTCCAGCGCTTCTTTTCCTGTATATGCAATATCTGTTTCATAGTTTTCAAATTCCAGTTCAAGCTGTATGACACGTGCAATTTTCTCATCGTCTTCCACTATCAGTATTCTCTCCATGATATCGCCTCACAATATATATTGGTTATTGTAATTATACCATGCAGACTGTTATAAGCTGTATTTAAACATGATAAAAACAACGCCCCGGAGGGCGTCATCTATTAGTCATCAATCTCAGTAACATCGCCGGTTTTAGCATTTACTTTCACTTCGTAATCGCCGATTTCAAATTCATATTTGAAGTCATCCACGTCGTAGTCCCACTCATCAATCTCACCATTCACCGCTTCCGCTGCTGTTTCTTTTGCCTGTTTCAGCGAGATGATTTTTTCTTCCTGTGCTGCTTCTAGACGTTTAAATCCGCGGTCGTTGTTCTCGTCCTCATGTTCTTCTTCAAGTACTGACAGATCATCTGCTTTCAGTTTCACTTCGTACTCTTCGTTTTTATTTTCAAGTTTCACTTCGTAGTAATAGACACCGTCATCTTCTTCATAGCTGACACCTTCTAAAATACCGTCGAAGTTTTTATGTGCCGCTTCAATTGCTTCTGCTGCTTTGTCATCTTTAAAAGCAGCGGCAAGTTTTGTACTGCCGTTATTTTCAGCTGACTGACTGCTGCTTTTCTCTGCAGCCTTCACTTCATTGTCGTCGTCATCTGATTCTACATCATCACGATCATCGTCTCTGTCGTTATCATCTTCATCGTCACGCTCAAGATCCTGTTCAATAATACTTAAATCTTCTGCATTAAGCTTCACTTCAAAATCGTCATTGCCGTTCTCGATCTCTACATCGTAGTAGTATACGCCGTCATCTTCATCGTATTCCACATCTGTCACTGTACCTTCAAACTCTTTAAGCGCTTTGTCCACCGCCTGCTGTGCAGTAGTGCCCGATGCTGTTTCAGTATTATCTTTCACCGTTACAGAACCTTTATTTTCTTCTGTTTCCCATTCCATATCATCTGCACTTACGTTTGCTCCGCATGCTCCTAAAACTAACGCTGATGCCAGTACTCCGCCAACTAAAAAACTTTTGTTTAATTTCATTTCAATCATCCTCCATTTATATTGCCGCTGTTTAAGTGCGGTGTGTTTCATTTGTTACTTACAGTATATCCGCGCTGAACTAACGGACAGTTAAGCAATAATTAAAGGATGATTAAAAAGCATTGTGTTTATTTTAACTGTTCAAGTATTTGAAGAGCATCTTCCCGTTCTAGCTTCTTCAGCGTTCTGAGTGCCCTTCTTACTATAAATGGTGAAGTCTCATTAATATTCTCTTTCAAAAACAGAACTACTTCTTCCGGATAATATTTCGATATATCGTTTAAATGATTCGCAACTGATTTCTCCACGTATCTCGACGGATCATTCAGAAACGGCTGCAGCAGCTTGAAGTTCTCTTCCACATCCCCTCTCAGGAAGTTCAGTTTTTTCGCCCACGGCAGACGCGGTCTCGGTCCTTCTGTGACCAGTCTTCTTAAGTGAGCATTGTCACTGCTGCCCCATTCCTTAAATACCGCTTCGACTTTTTCGTAATCATTTTCTATAAATGGACGGATTGAAAATTCGGCTGTGTCCCGTTTCGTCACTTCCTCGATCGCTCTCATCGACTGGTCAAAATTCTCCAGACCGTACAACTCGATAAACTTCGCCAGCGCTCTGTAGTAATACATTTCTTCAAACGGAAAATAAAATTTATCGTTTTCATTGCCGAGCATTTCTATAATAATCCCGATAGCTTCAGTGTAATCTTCCGGCAGATACTTTCTAAGCTGTTCTGCGAACACTTCAATCCTTTCAGACATACGTCCGCCTTCAATTTTGCTTACTGTATCTTTAATAAAATTTTCACCGTCAAATTCCGGATATACTTTACCGATATCCTCCGCATAGTGTTTCGCCAAGTCTTCATTAAAGTAATCTTTCATCAATTTTCTGCCGTTCATCGTCTCCACCTCATTTTTTATAATAAAAAGAGCCCCTATCTGTGTAG